>JBBRGM010000031.1:0-18830 GCA_038240725.1 Burkholderiales bacterium
CATCTGCTGCCGTTCTTCGTAGCGCTCGGTGCAGGCTCGATTCCAGCACATGCAAAACGCATTCATGCGAGCACGACATACGGCGTGCTGGCGATGGATGCGTACCGTTTCGACTGACCGGCCAAGAATCGATCGATGGCACGTGAAGGTTTCGCTCTGTGCCATCCGCTGCGCGTTCGCTGGGCAGAGATCGATCGCCAGGGCATCGTCTTCAATGGCCACTATTTGGCGTACTTCGACATCGGCATCACCGAGTACTGGCGGGCGATCGGCTACCCATATCCCGACGCTCTCCTGCAGGCCGGTTGCGACACATTCGTGGTGAAGGCGACCGTGGAGTATCACGCCCCCGCGGTTTACGACGACATGCTCGACGTGCTGGTGCGAGTCGCGCGGATCGGGCGGACGAGCATGAATTTCAACATCGAGGTTCATCGTGCGGATGCGCGTCTGATTTCCGGCGAGGTGATCTACGTGATTGCCGATGCGCAAACGCGCAAGCCGACACCGGTGCCGGATTTTCTCCGGCGCGCGATTGCTGGATTCGAGCGCATCGCGCCGCAGTCATGAATCCCCGCAATGCCGCAATCATGATCGACGCTATGCGCAGGCGCCTGATGCAGACGCTATGATGCAGTAGCGGCGACACGTCGCCGGCGCGAATTTGCGCGGGCTGACGAAACCCGTTAGAGTAATTCCTGCTTAGCCGTCGCTCAATTCGCAGGGTGAAACAAGGTCGTGGTGCGAGACGGTTCTGGTGTTTACCGCTGTTGAATAATCGATCGATTGTCGTCTCTCCCGAACCAACGCAAGACGGTCCGCACCCGCTGATCCTCGTCATCATTCACGCAACCGGCTAGAGCCAGCGCCGGCCACGTCTCAGGAACCGCACATGGATTTCTCCTACTCCGAAAAAGTAACCAAGCTCCAAGCGCGTCTGAGTGCGTTCATGCAGCAGCACGTCTATCCCAACGAGGAGACCTTCCACGCGCAGGTTGCCGAGGGCGATCGCTGGCAGCCCACTCGTATCGTCGAAGATCTCAAGCGCAAGGCCAAACAGGAAGGACTCTGGAATCTGTTCCTGCCGGCGTCGGATCGTGGCGCTGGCCTGACCAATCTTGAGTACGCGCCGCTGTGCGAAATCATGGGTCGCGTGCATTGGGGGCCGGAGGTATTCAACTGCTCGGCGCCGGATACGGGGAATATGGAAGTGCTCGAACGCTACGGCACCGCAGAGCACAAGAAACAGTGGCTCGAGCCGCTGCTGAATGGCGAAATCCGGTCTTGCTTCGCGATGACCGAACCGGCGGTGGCGTCCTCCGATGCGACCAACATCGAGAGCAAGATCGAGCGGCAAGGCGATCAATACGTCATCAACGGGTGCAAATGGTGGTCTTCGGGCGCACCGGATCCGCGCTGCAAGATTTTTATTTTCATGGGCAAAAGCGATCCGAACAATCCGAACAAGCATCAGCAGCAATCGATGATTCTGGTGCCGCGCGATGCCCCCGGCGTCAACATCAAGCGCTGGCTGCCGGTGTTCGGCTACGACGATGCGCCGCATGGGCACGCGGAAGTCGTGTTCGAGAACGTCAAGGTGCCGGCGTCGAATCTGTTGTTAGGCGAAGGCCGCGGATTCGAAATCGCACAGGGGCGTCTCGGACCGGGACGCATCCATCACTGCATGCGGTTGATCGGTCAGGCCGAGCGTGCGCTGGAAAAGATGTGCAAGCGGCTAAAGGAACGCGTGGCATTCGGACGCTCGGTCGCCGAGCAAACCGTCTGGTTGGAGCGTATCGCCGAGAGCCGCATCATGATCGACCAGGTACGCTTGCTGGTGCTGAATGCCGCGTACATGATGGACACCGTGGGCAATAAAGCCGCGCGCGCTGAGATTGCGATGATCAAAGTCTCAGCGCCGAACGTAGCGCTGCAGGTGATCGACTGGGCGATGCAGGCGCATGGCGGCGCCGGCATTTGCGATGATTTCGGATTGGCCTATGCGTATGCAAGTGCGCGAACGCTGCGCATCGCCGATGGTCCCGACGAAGTTCACCGCAATCAGATCGGCAAGCTGGAGTTACGCAAGACCGACCATCGCTAGGCTGCGCCACCGCCGGAATACGAGCCGCCACTGCGAGTCACGCGGCAGCGGCGCCGTCGCTATAAGTTCCGAGCGCAGCCGCTGCAGGATTCTTCTGCCTACCCGGGTCGCATTTGCGAACGCACATTTTTGCTTCCCTGACACCCCAGCGTGTGCGCCATAGCGAACGCACACGCCGCTTGCGCACGTTCATCGCTCCTGTGGCATTGCACCATTCGTGACGCTGCGCGCCATCTCAAAACGCCCGTCGTCAGAACCGCTAAAATGCGCGCCCATCTCACGGTGAATGTTTGTTGATACACTGTTTTGGTTAGTGTATTTTTGCATGTTCTTATAAGTTGTAGATCTAAGTTGTCCGACGTTAAAACCCACTCGAAGGGGGATTGTTTTTATGGCTACCGCATTAACAGTGAACGGTAAAAGCGTGACCGTTAACTCGTCACCGGATACACCACTTTTGTGGGTTCTGCGTGACGAGCTCGGTCTCGTTGGTACCAAGTTTGGTTGTGGCAAAGCGCTCTGCGGCGCCTGTACGGTGCACCTGAACGGAATGGCAATCCGTTCATGTCAGACGCCGATAGGCTCGGTCGCTGGACAGAAGGTCACGACCGTCGAAGGTCTGGGCATGAACAACATACAAAAAGCGTGGATCGCGCTGGACGTTCCGCAATGCGGCTATTGTCAGCCCGGGCAGATGATGTCCGCCACCGCACTTCTGGCTTCGAACAAGACCCCTTCGGACGCAGATATCGACGCGTTCATGTCCGGCAACATCTGCCGGTGCGGAACCTATCCACGCATTCGCGCTGCTATCAAGCAAGCCGCGAAAGCCTAACCGGGGGTTGACCATATGGACCAGACGAATAATCAATCCCGCCGCGATTTCATCAAGGCATCTGCCGCCGTCGGTGGCGGTCTCGCAATCGGTTTCTACCTTCCCGGCAGAGCAGGCGTTGCGCAGGCCGACACGGCCGCAACGGCGATGCCCAATGCCTGGGTGAAGATCACACCCGATAACCAGATCACCATCATGGTGGCGCGCTCGGAAATGGGACAAGGCGTTGCAACGTCGATGCCGATGCTGATTGCCGAAGAACTGGAAGTGGATCTGAGCAAGTGCAAGATCGAGTTCGCACCGCCTGCCGAGGTCTACATCAATTCGCTGCTCGGCGGTCAGATCACCGGCGGTTCCACCTCGGTGCGCGATGCCTGGGAAAAACTGCGTAAAGCCGGCGCCAGCGCGCGCATGATGCTGGTGGCTGCTGCGGCTCAAGAATGGGGTGTCGATGCAAGCACGCTCAAAGCCGAGAACGGCGTCGTCAAAGGTGCCGGTGGCAAGTCTGCAACTTACGGGCAGCTCGCCGCGAAGGCCGCGACGATGGAAGTGCCGAAGGATGTGCCGCTCAAGCCGGTTAGCGCGTTCAAAGTCGTGTCCAACCCCAAGCAGAAGCGTCTCGACACCGCACGCAAAGTAAAGGGCGAACCCACGTTTGGCATCGATACCCGCGTCCCGGGGATGCTGTACGCAGCGGTCAGCATGAGCCCGTTCATCGGCGGTAAGGTTAAGAGCTTCGATTATTCGCGCGCCAAGAGCATGCCTGGCGTCAAAGCTGTCGTGCAATACAGCCGCGGCGTTGCGGTCGTTGCCGATTCGTACTGGCAAGCCAAAAAGGCCAAGGATCTCGTGCAGGTGGAATGGGATGAAGGCCCCAACGCCGGTCTCAACATGCAGAAGATCTGGGCAGGGTTGAAGGAAGCTTCCCAGCAGCCCGGCGCGGTGTTCCGCGAGAGCGGTACCGATACAGACGCGGCGATCTCCGGTGCAGCAAAAACCGTAGAAGCAACCTACCAGCTGCCGTTCCTGTCGCATTCTCCGATGGAGCCGATGAACACCACG
The DNA here is from genome assembly GCA_038240725.1 of Burkholderiales bacterium. Lineage (GTDB taxonomy): Bacteria > Pseudomonadota > Gammaproteobacteria > Burkholderiales > SHXO01 > SHXO01. The sequence continues at coordinate 4,002 of JBBRGM010000031.1, forward strand.
GCGCACGTCACGGCAGACAAGGCAATCATCATCACCCCGACGCAGTTCCAGCAGCTGATTCCGCACGTAGTCGGCGGTGCAACCGGCCTCAAGCCGGAGCAAGTCGAAGTGCATACGACCTACCTTGGCGGTGGTTTCGGCCGGCGTGTCGAAGTCGATTACGCGATCGACGCAGCGGAAATTTCCAAAGCTGCCGGCGGCGTACCGGTGAAGATGGTGTGGAGTCGCGAAGACGACATGACGCACGATTCCTATCGTCCAGCTGGCTTCTACACGTTGAAAGCTGGCCTGGATAGCGCTGGAAAAATCGTCGGCATGAAGTTCCATTCGACCAGCCCGTCGATCTCAGCACGTTTGTTCCCCAGCATCGTCAAGGATGGAATCGATCCGTTTGCAGTCGAAGGGATCGACAACTTCCCGTATGCCGCGCCGAACCTGAAGTTCACCTACGTCATGCACGACACCGGTGTTGCCGTTGGCTACTGGCGCGCGGTTTCGCATAACCTGAACGCAGTTGCACTCGAATGCTTTATCGATGAGTGCGCGGCTGCGGTGGGCGCGGACCCGGTTGCTTATCGCCTTGCCAATATCGACATGAAGGAAGAGAAGCATAAATGGTCGGGCCTGTCGGCCGGCGTATCGGTCGGTCCGCGCATCAAGAACGCGCTGGAAATCGTGCGCGACAAGTCGGGCTGGGGCAAACCGTTGGCTAAAGGCAAGGGCCGCGGCGTCGCCGTGATGGAAGGCTACAACACCGTGATCGCCATGGTTGCCGAAGTTACGGTGACCGAGAACAACGACGTCACGGTGGATCGCGTCTTCGCAGTCGTGGACGCGGGCCCGCTAATCCATCCCGATCAAGCGAAGGCTCAGATGGAAGGCACGATCAACTTCGGCCAATCCGCGATCCTGTTCGGCGAAATCACGGTGCGCAATGCTTCGATCGAGCAAAACAACTTCGATCAGTATCGTGTCGTTCGCATGAACGAGGCGCCGAAGTCGATCGACATCACGTGGGTCAAAGCAGCAGCGAACCAGCCACCCGGCGGTTTGGGCGAGCCGGGCACTGCAGTTATTCAGCCGGCGATCGCCAATGCAATCTTTGCAGCAACCGGCAAGCGTGTGCGCCGGATGCCGCTAACGCCGGACAACATCGGCGCAGCCTGATCGGCGTACTCGCAGTAAACTAACCCCCAATCGCCTCTCGTTCGAAAGAACGGGAGGCCCAATTGGGGGTTTTTCATCTGCATTGCGATCCCCTGATGCGTGGGCGGTGCTAGCCCGAAGCGCTCAGTTGTTCATTAATCTACGAATGATTTTGCTGCCGGCCTATCTGGTGCGGTGGTTATCGAGCAAACGATGGATAGTGTTGATCTCGAAGTTTTGAAACGCAGCGTCGACTGGCTGCGTGCAGGCCACCGCGTCGTATTGGCGACAGTGGTCGAGACGTGGGGTTCTTCGCCGCGCCCGGCAGGCGCGCTATTGGCAATACGTGACGATGGGCAAGTGTCGGGATCCGTATCCGGCGGCTGTGTCGAGGACGATTTGATCGAACGTATTCGCAACCATACCGCCTACGATCACAAACCCGAAGTCGTCGTGTACGGCGTGACCAAAGAACAGGCGGCACGGTTCGGTCTGCCTTGCGGCGGGACGTTGCAGATCGTCTTGGAAAAGCTGGCGAATGCAGACTCGCTCGCGGCTTTGCTCGCACGCGTGGCGAAGCATGAGCTCATTGCGCGCACCGTGGATATCGAGACCGGCGCCGTGACGCTTGCATCCGCCAATCGCAGCGATGTTCTGAGCTTCGATGGCAAACGGCTCACGACCATCCACGGCCCGCTCTGGCGTCTGCTGATTATTGGCGCCGGCCAGCTATCGCGCTATCTCGCCCAAATGGCTATGGCGTTGGATTACAGCGTAATCGTGTGCGATCCGCGCGAGGAATACGCGCAAACCTGGGATATATCCGACGCCCAATTCACCGCCGCGATGCCCGATGATGTGGTGACCGACCTCAATCTGGATAGCCACAGCGCGGTCGTTGCCGTGACGCACGATCCCAAGCTCGATGACTTGGCATTGATCGAAGCGCTAAAGTCCGCCGCGTTCTACGTGGGCGCGTTGGGATCACGGCTGAACACCGCCAGGCGCAAAGAGCGCTTGGCCGAATTCGATCTATCGCAAAGCGAATTGGATCGACTGCACGGCCCGGTGGGATTGCGAATCGGCAGCAAAACACCGCCGGAAATCGCGGTGTCGATATTGGCCGAGATGACAGCGGTCAGGCACGGCGTTGAGCTGACCAGCGTGGGCGACAAAGCAATTCGCGAAGTTGCAAACGCGCCGGAAGGCGCCGTATGCGTGAGCGCCACGCGCGCATAAGTTCGCATCGGTATCGAGGTAAAAAATGGGAGCTCCATGCTCCCATTTCTTTTGAATGCGCTGAAGCGGTTGCACAGACGAACGAGCGGCGGCGAGAACGGATGGTTGCGGGATGGACCTGCAGGGGCCGCGAGTTCAAACGCTAAGCGTTATGCACTAAATGCCTGAATGCCGGTGATGGCCCGTCCGAGAATCAATGCGTGAACGTCGTGCGTTCCTTCGTACGTGTTGACCGCCTCGAGATTCATCATGTGGCGAATGACGTGGAATTCATCCGCGATGCCATTGCCGCCATGCATGTCGCGCGCTACACGGGCGATGTCCAGCGACTTGCCGCATGAATTGCGTTTGATCAGCGAGATCATCTCCGGGGTCGCACGGCCTTCGTCCATAAGGCGTCCAACGCGCAACGCACTTTCGAGTCCGAGCACGATCTCGGTCTGCATGTTGGCCAGCTTGAGTTGGATGATCTGGTTAGCCGCCAGCGGCCGGCCAAATGCGTGGCGATCGAGCGTGTACTGACGGGCTGCGTGCCAGCAGAACTCGGCAGCGCCAAGCGCGCCCCACGCAATTCCGTAGCGCGCCTTATTCAAACAACCGAACGGGCCTTTCAGGCCGGTCACATTCGGCAGCAGATTCTCATCCGGAACGAATACGTCGTCCATTACGATTTCGCCGGTGATGGAAATCCGCAAACTGAACTTCCCCTGGATCTTCGGTGCGGACAGGCCCTTCATGCCCTTCTCGAGAATAAACCCACGAATGACGCCTTCTTCATTTTTCGCCCAGACGACGAAGACGTCCGCGACTGGAGAATGCGTTATCCACATCTTGGCGCCCTTGAGCATCCAGCCGCCGTCCACTTTGCGTGCGCGTGATGCCATTCCGCCGGCGTCAGAGCCGAAATTGGGCTCAGTCAGACCGAAGCAGCCGATCCATTCGCCGGTCGCAAGTCGCGGCAGATATTTCTGCCGCTGCCCCTCGGTCCCGTACGCATAGATCGGATACATAACCAGGCTCGATTGCACGCTCATGCTGGAGCGATAACTCGAATCCACGCGTTCGATTTCGCGCGCGGCGAGTCCGTAGCAGACATGATTGACCCCCGCGCAGCCGTAACCCTCGATAGTCGAGCCGAGAAATCCGAGCTCGCCCATTTCGCTGAGGACGTCGCGGTCAAAGCGTTCATGCCGGTTGGCTTCTACCACGCGCGGTAGCAACTTTTCCTGCGCGTACGCGCGCGCCGAATCGCGCACCAGGCGCTCGTCCTCGGTCAGTTGTTCTTCGAGAAGCAGCGCGTCTTCCCAATTGAAAACAGGCTTGTGTGCGGGCGCGTTCATGGAGGTCTCCTGTAGGCGCGAAAAGTATACACGTCCGGGCCTGCGCCCGACCGAGGGCGCCGCACAGTCAGATCTATAATGAGCGCGAGGCTCGCGGAAAGCCGTCCACACGTTGTGCCGCATCCTTCAACCAGGGGAGACGACCGGTGATTATCTTGCTGGCGTACGATGCAAGCGAACAAGGCCGCGACCATTTACTCCGGTCGCCCGAACTGAATTGGCTGCCTCACGATGACGTGCATTTGCTCGCGGCGTTGCCGATGCCCACCGGTCTGTTCCTCGGCGAAGGCTACGTGCCCGGCGAGATACTCGACGAGGAGCGGGCGGAGGCGCAACGTGTTCTCGACGCCGGTGCACAGACACTCGCAGAACGCGGTTTTCGCTGCGTCGCGCATCTTTCGTTCGGCGAGCCGGTAGACGATATCTGCAAGCTTGCGCGGACGATGTCTGCGAATCTCGTTCTCGTGCGCCACCCTGAGCGACTGTCTTTTACCGAGCGCTGGTGGCGTGGTTGGCTCGGCTCGTCATTGTTGGAGCACTCTCCATGCAGCGTACTCATCTCGGTATTGAACTAACCGAATTCCCGGAGCCGACGTGGTTACTTCTTCCGCTCGCGGCAGATATCGAATCCATCCCGCCAGCCGCTCGCATATTGCGTATCGTTAGCGAAGCGCCCTTCGTTTCGCTGTCGACGTAACACAGCGCCCGCAGCGCGGCAGCCGTCCGTGTAGCCGTCTTGGAAAGCGGGGGGAAAGCCGGTCAAGTTGATGCTGCGTTTCGTTGGCGCCGGACTTGAACAGGCACTGAGAAAAATAATCGCAGCCGCCATCCCTGTGCGAACAAGGGCAGTACGGCATGTACTAAAAAACGCAACGAGGTACATCGCAGCAGCTTAGCGGACAGAAGGAAAAAAGATGCCCAATAAGGGAGGCAATCGGGCATGAAGAGGGCGCTTGTGCGCGAAACGAGATGCCCCGTTCTTGGAGTCGCGCGCAAGCAGATGTGGTGGAAATACTAGTTCACTGTCGGTTCGGCGGTCCTCTTACTCGACGGCACCGCCTTGCGGTCTTCGCTCGCTTTGCGTGCAGTATCGGCTTGAGAATCCACCGCGGCCATAGTCGGTAGAGCGGGCTTTGTCGCCAAAACGGGGAGCTGCATATCCGCGGCTTGCGGAGCAGCGGCCTGCTCCAAAAATGCGTTACCTCCAGGTATAGGCAGGTGACCAGTGATGGCAGCGATGCCGATACACCCAAATGTTGTAACCGATCCTGCCGCAATTACCATCAACGGGAACAGCCAGCTATTACCGGATTCCATTGTCCTTGTCTTCGTCTGTCTTCGTCACACACTTGGCCTCTAAAAAGGCGCCAACCTCGAAATCGGCGACGGTAGTCAGTCCGTACTTGCAAGGTGTGTACCAACAGTGAAAACGTTATGCAATCAGTCTCATAGAAACTAAACTTGTTTTAAAGTGTCACCGAATGGCGACGCTTCAGACCAACCCCGAATTACATGTAACAGATCAACCATTTGCGTGTTGCCGATGCGAGACAATGGTGACGCAAAAATACGCTCCCAGGCAGACCGGAATGCTGAAGTCGACCTTTGGAGGTGCCGGGAAGCCGATCGTACGACGGTAAGAACGAACCATACGGAATCGCTTATGCGATTCCGTATGGTTGACGCCTAGGACGCTTGACGCTGAATCTCAATCGCCATTGGTTTGAACATCGATGGATTGAGATGATGACGTTGCAGCAACTTGTAGAACTCGGTGCGATTGCGTTTGGCCAAACGTGCTGCCTGGGTGACGTTGCCATTGGTAATCTTCAGCAGCTTCGCCAGATAATCGCGCTCGAAATCGAAGCGAGCGGATTCGAACGATGACAGATCGCCCATTTCGCCGCGGATTGCTGTCTCCAGCAACCCAGACGTGATGATTGGAGTTGTTGCGAGCGCGACGGCCTGTTCAACGACGTTGTAGAGTTCTCTTACGTTGCCGGGCCAGGTATGCCGTACCAATACTTCCATTCCATCTTGGGCGAACCCGTTGAGCGTTTTTCCGTAACGCGCCGCAAGCGTTTTCAGGAAGTGATTCGCGAGAACCGGAATGTCTTCACGGCGCTGACTCAATGCCGGCAACGCGAGCGCGACGACATGGAGCCGGTAGTACAAGTCTTCGCGGAAAGTGGCGGCCTTGATGGATTCTTCCAGGTTGCGATGAGTGGCAGAAATGATCCGCACATCGACCTTCACAGACTGGGTAGAACCAATGGGGCGTACCTCGCGTTCCTGCAGCACGCGAAGCAGCTTTACCTGAAGAGGCAGCGGCATGTCGCCGATCTCATCGAGGAACACCGTCCCGCGTCCCGCAGCCTGAAACAATCCCTTGTAGTCGGACGCAGCGCCGGTGAAGGCGCCTTTGACGTGACCGAACAGCTCGGATTCGAGAAGCTGTTCGGGAATGGCGCCGCAGTTCACTGCAACGAACGGCTGTCCGGCCCGAGCACTTGCCTTATGGATTGCGCGGGCGAGCATTTCTTTGCCTGCACCGCTGTCGCCGAAGATCATGACGCTTGCATCGCTGCCCGCAACTAGCCGCGCCTTCGCCAGAATGCCTTCCATTTCCGGACTGCGCGTAATGATGTCTGCACGCCAAGCTTGCTCGCTCGAGCCCGCGCTGGCTTGCGTTCCACCAAATTGAAGAGCTTTTTCTACCTGGTCGATGAGCGCCTTGCCATCGAACGGCTTGGTGAGATAACCGAACACGCCGCGTTGCGTAGCGGAGACGGCATCCGGAATAGTGCCGTGGGCTGTAAGAATAATGACCGGCAACGTGGGGTGCTTCTTTTGCAGCGATTCGAACAGCGCCAGGCCGTCCATGCCGCCCATGCGCAGGTCGGTGATTACAACATCGGGACATGCAACCGCGACTTGGGACAACGCCGCTTCAGCGCTTTCCACGGCGGTTATGCCGTAGCCTGCGCCTTGCAACCGAATCGAAAGCAGACGTAACAAATCGGGATCGTCATCCACCAAAAGAAGTTTGGCTTTCACTGGGTTCATGGCTTTCTCGCTGGTTTGTTTCGTTCGAGCATTTTGCGCTCAGCGTCGATCAAGGCATCGAGCTTTTGCTTGACCTCTTCATAGCGCCGCGTCTCTTCTCTGACTTTCTGCAACTGCGCTTGAATCTCAGCTTCCCTTTGCTGTTGCTCGATGATCATCGTATGCAGCAGCAGGGCGATCGGACGGAGCTCGGAGGATCGGGTCCTTGGCTCCTTGAGAAAGGAAGATAACATTTCCTGCGCCTGCGCGCTGTCTCGAAGGGGGGCCTGCGGCACGATTCGCAGCAAGACAAGTTGCATCAACGTCAAATCGGAGTACTGCTGACGAAAGAACCGCAGCGTACGTTCCTGCTCTCGGTTGATTTGTTCGGGCGTGAGCGCGGCGAGATAACCGTAATAGCCGGCCAGACGATCCACGTCGCTGACATGCTGGCGCACGAACGGCGGCTCGGCCACAACAACGGCGGGTTTCTCGACTGGTTTAGGCAACTCCGGCGGTACCGGCCTCGGCGGCGGCTCCACACATGCGTTGAGCGCAAATGTAGTTATGAGCAGGACAAGCCAGCTTCTATCGCGCCGCATCGTCATCCGCCTTTGGCGTGCGATATCGGCAGACTAACGCGCATGTGCGCACCCGCAGTACGGTCTTGAATGACCTGTACGCGGCCGCGATGCGCCATAACGTACTCGCGCACGATCGCAAGACCGAGACCGGTGCCCTTCACCGGACCTTGCGGCTTCGCCGATCCTTGATAGAACGGATCGAACACCTTGTCGCGTTCGCCGACAGCAATGCCCGGACCTTCGTCGATGACGTCGATTAGCACATGTCCGCCGCTGATCTGCGCGGTGGCGGCAACGACGCCGAACGGCGGCGAGAACTTCACTGCATTGGAAAAAAGATTGTCGAGGATCACTTCGAGCTTATTTTCGTCCGCTTCGAGCCAGATCCGCGGACATTCTATTTTTAGCTTGATTTCCTTCGCACGAACTGGAAGCCGATGTGCCTCAGCAACGCGGCTCAAGATCGCCGCCAATTCCATGCGCTTGACGTTGAGTCCTGACTTTTGGAATTGAACGGTGTGATAGTTTAGCAAGTCTTCGATCAGTCGCTGCAGCTTAAGCGCGTTCTGCCGCAAGATTCGACACACTTCCAGTTGGTCGCCCGACAACGGACCGACCGAACCATCGCCGAGCAACTCCGCACCTTCGCGCACCGCCGACAGCGGCGTCTTCAATTCATGCGAAACCTGTCGCATGAAACGCGTCTTTTGTTCTTCCAATTCCGCCAAACGCAAACGTACCCAATCGAGCTGACGTCCTAACGCTTCCAGATCGCGCGGTCCGGAAACCGATACGGTGTGGGTGAAATCGCCGTCTCCCAATCGCCGTAGCGCAGCTTCGATTTGTCGGATTGGTTTCAAGATTAAAAAAGTCGCGCCGACGACGAGGAATAGCGCAACCGGAACCAGCGCAACGATCTGCCAGTAGATGAAATCTTGGACTTCCTTCGACAGCCCCTGCATTGATCCGACTTCGCGTGCAACGATCGCAGCGCCGGTGTTGTCGAGCGATCGCGCTAGCGAGCCGAGTACCTGGTAGTGATCGACGACCGCTCCCAGATGCTTGGGATCGCTGCGCATCGACGTGAGCTTGCCGAAGATTATGTTTTCCGCTTGCGCGAGCTCATTGAGCGCCTTCGCCTGTTCCCGCGGCAGCGACAACGATCGCATGCGCTTGACGGTCGCGATGAAATCTTCATGGCCAGCCTGATAGCCCTGAAACAAGGTCGGCTCGCCGAGAATGGAATACTGGCGCGCGCTGCGTTCCATGCCGGTCAGCTGCTCGATCAGCAAGCGGCTGTTCTGTGTCGCCTGCACGGCGTTGGATACCGCGCGCTGACTCTTTGTAGACAGCTCGTGGACCGAGATGGCGTTGTTGACCAGCGCGAAGATAAGCGGCAATACTGCGAGCGAGAAGCCCGCCAGAATCAGCATCGGGAAAGATTTCGGATAGAAGCGCCATACTGGACGACGGGTCTTGCGTGTTGCATCCGATCCCGCTGGCATGTCGCTATCCGGGGTAAGCAAAACGGCGGTTGCCTTTCCTTCCCAGATCTGCCGCACTCGGCTCGTCACGGCCCGAAGTTCAATTTGACTGTTCCCAACACGCCGAAGTCGGCAACGACGCGATCTCGCGCAGACACCGGGATCGGAACGAGGCAGGTTCCGGTCGTGACGATTTGGCCTGCACGCAGCGTAACGCCGAGTTGCGACAGTTCGTTCGCCAGCCAGGTGAGGGCGACACGCGGGTCGCCCAGCACATTCGCGCCCTTGCCTTCATGGCGGACCTTCCCTTCGACGGTGCCGACTACTGCATGCTCGATCAGGTCGAGCGATCGCCAGGCCGCGGGCGTTGCGGAACCCAATACGAACTGATGGGCGCATGCATTGTCTGCGATCAGTTGCGGCGCGCCGACCTTGGGGAAATTTTCGTAGCGCGAGTCGGGCACCTCGATGGCCGGATGCAGCGTGCCGACCGCGGCGAGCACCTGCTCGACCGTATACGGCTTTGCCGCCGGCGGAAGATCGTGAGCCATGCGAAACGCGAACTCGGCCTCGACAACGTTCATGTGATTCGCACCGAACGGGAGAATGCCGTTATCGTCCACGGCGCGCTCGGCTAACAGGCGTCCTGCGATGGGTCCATCGACGCCGATGTGCGTTTGACCGGCGCTGCTGGTCGCTGCGATCTTCCAGCCGAACAGCGGCTCGCCGCTGCGGCGTTCCAGCAGGGACTGAATGGCGTAGCCCTCGGCACGGCTGACCGGTCGTAGTTCGGACGGCAGCGCGTCGAGCGTGTCACCGCGCTGCCACGCATTCCACAGTAGATCAGACGCGGCTTGAATTTGTTCGGGGGTCAGCATCGTTATCTTTCCTCAGGCGCCGCCTTTCACCACGTTAATCAACGGCTCGCCGCGCAGCAGCCGATTCATATTTGCCGCTACGGCCTGATTTCGACGCGGCAGCAGGGCGTCCGTCCACGCGGACACGTGCGGCGTCATGATCACGTTGTGCAATTCTTCAAATGGAAACGAAGACGGCCGCGGACCGTTGGGCTCGCCCTGAGGAGGATAGCGGTACCAGACGTCGATGATCGCGCCTGCGATGCGTTTTTCCTTCAGCGCGTGATACAGCGCCGCTTCATCGATGATCGTGCCGCGGGCGACGTTGACGATCACTGCAGAAGGGCGCATCGCCCGCAACGCGTTGTCATCGAACAACCCGCGCGTCTGCTCGTTGAGCGGCGGTGTCACCACGACAAAGTCGCTTTGGCCGAGTAACTCCGGGAAGCGCTGCATGTCCCACGCCGCTTCGACGAACTCGTCGTTCTGTTGCGGCGTACGGGTGCACGCCAGGATGTTCATCCCAAACGCTTTGGCTCGCCGCGCCACCTCGCGCCCGATACGACCGTAGCCGACGATTCCGAGAGTCTTGCCGAACAGCTCGCCGTGGCGCGGACCGCACAAGTAGGAACCTGCCCAACTTCCCCCACGGAATTGCGGGTCGAGATCGCGAATCCGAATCGTCCACTCCAGCATCCCCGCCAGCACATACTCGGCGATGCCGATTTCGTGCTCGAAGCAATTACATACGACCGTGGATTCGGCGATCAACGAGAAGTCGATCTCGTCCGTGCCGGCGCCCGGTAGCTGCACCAGCTTGAGATGGGCTGCGGCCGGCACGTTCCATTTCCAGTTCATCGAAACCATCGCGTCGGCGCGAGCAAGGGCTCGATCGAATTCAGCGAGGTTATCGGTGTCGACGACTTCGATGCTCCAGGCTGGGTCCAAATAGCGCGGAAGCAAACTCAGACGACCGTCGTCGTCGATTTTCTTGATCAGCAATAGCACGAATAAAATCTCTTGTCAGGAATTGAGCTGCAGCAACCTCGCAGCGGCGTAGGCCGTATGTTGCATGCGGACAGTTGAACGCTGAACGCGTTTCGTGTGTGTCATCGCGGCGAAATGCACACCGGATGGCATTGCCCACAACAGTAAGACCGCTTGAACCGACTCTCTGCACAGCACGTTGTCTTGCGTCGACCTGCCAGGGGGCCGCCGTCTTTGCAAACGTTAACGCGTCCGCGGCCGATATTGACCCATAGCCATTTGTCCACGGCAGCGACCAATTCGCAGGCCTGCCCATCGAGCAGCCATCGCAATCATGGCTCGAAACCGACTGCCCGGATCAGTGGCGATTGCGCCATTGAGGAGAGCTGGCGAGATCTGCATCTGATCGTAGGAATGTGCGAATCTCACTGTCGGTCCTCCGGCCGCTAGCGGAAAATTGTCCGGCAATGTGCGCCGGCAGTCGTTGGCATTCGACCTTGACGCGCTCGCGCGTCGACAAACAACGACATGGCTGGTGCCGGGAGGGGGAATCGAACCCCCATGGTGTCACCACCGCGGGATTTTGAGTCCCGTGCGTCTACCAATTCCGCCATCCCGGCACGCGATGAGTGCGCGAATTATCCGCGAATTGCAGAGCATCGGCAACGAATCGCGAGAAGTCCACGCGTCGAGTCCTATAATGGCGCCCCATGCAACTACATCAGTTCGCTTTCGACCTTCCGCCAGAGTTGATTGCGCAGTTTCCTCCAGGGCAGCGCGGGCAAAGTCGTCTGCTGCAAGTAGCGGCACCGCCGAGCGCGTTGCGCGATCTCGCCTTTCGCGATTTGCCGGACCTGTTGTCGGATGGGGACGTTCTGGTAATGAACGATACGCGTGTGATCAAAGCGAGGCTGTTCGGCGAAAAAGCCAGCGGCGGAAAAATCGAGCTTCTGGTCGAGCGAATCGTCGATGCGCAGTGTGTTCTCGCTCAAGTCCGCGCGAGTCACCCGCCGCAGGCCGACTCGATGCTTCACCTTACAGGAGGGATCGAAGCGAAAGTGATCGGGTGGCAAGATGGCTTTTTCCTGATCGAGTTCGCTGGGCACGTCGCAGCGGCCGACGTGCTCGATCGCATCGGCAATCTTCCGTTGCCGCCATATATAGAGCGGCCCGCATCCGAGGCGGACGAATCGCGCTACCAAACCGTATACGCGCGCGAGCCCGGCGCTGTTGCTGCGCCGACTGCCGGCTTGCATTTCGATCGGCAGATGCTCGATCGGCTGCAAGCGCGAGGTGTCGAGCTCGCCTACCTGACGCTGCATGTCGGCGCAGGTACGTTTCAGCCGGTGCGAGTCGAGAACCTGGACGAGCATCGCATGCACAGCGAACGCTATACGCTACCTTCCGCCACGGTGGCGGCCATCGAGCGCACGCGCGATCGCGGCGGCCGTGTGGTCGCCGTCGGCACGACGACTTTGCGCGCGCTGGAATCGGCCTCGCGCAGCGGCACTCTAGTCGCGGGGAGCACGGAGACCGACTTGTTCATTCAGCCGGGATTTGAATTTACCGTGGTGGATCGGTTGATCACCAATTTCCATCTCCCGCGCTCGACCTTGCTCATCCTCGTGTGCGCATTCGCGGGAATGGATATTAGCTTGCACGCTTACCGCCATGCGATTGCTGCCGGCTATCGTTTCTTCAGCTACGGCGACGCGATGCTTTTGGATCGCAGTCGCGCCAGCGCGTCTGGACTCGTGTGAAGTTCGAAGTCACAGCCCGCGATGGAAAGGCGCGCCGCGGTCGCCTGTCACTCGCGCATGGAGACGTCGACACGCCTGCCTTCATGCCGGTCGGGACCTACGGCACAGTAAAGTCGGTGAGTCCCGCCGACCTGATCGCGATCGGCGCCCAGGTCGTGCTTTCCAACACATTTCATTTGTGGCTGCGGCCTGGGCTGGAAGTTGTCGAGGCGCATGGCGGCCTGCATCGGTTCATGGCGTGGCCCGGACCGATACTGACCGACTCCGGCGGTTTTCAAGTATTCAGCCTCGGCGCGCTGCGCAAGATCAGCGACGCGGGCGTGGACTTTCGCTCGCCGGTAAATGGCGATCGCTGCTTTCTCTCGCCGGAAGAGTCCATGCGCATTCAGCGCGTGCTGAATTCCGACGTGGTGATGGTGTTTGACGAATGTACTGCTTATCCGGCCGATCTCGAGCAAACCGCAGTGTCGATGCGCCTGTCGATGCGCTGGGCCGAGCGCAGCAAGCGCGCGCACGACGGCAACGCGAACGCTTTGTTCGGGATCGTCCAGGGCGGCATGCACGAGGCGTTGCGCGATGAATCCGCCGCGCGTCTCGGGGAGATCGGGTTCGACGGCTACGCAATCGGCGGACTGTCGGTAGGCGAACCGAAGGATGAGATGCTGCGCGTCCTGCGCCACACGGCGCCGTTGTTGCCGGACCGGCAACCGCGCTACTTGATGGGCGTCGGAACACCGGCCGATATCGTCGATGCGGTCAATGAAGGTATCGATCTGTTCGACTGCGTGATGCCCACGCGAAACGCACGCAACGGCTGGCTGTTCACTCGCAACGGGACGATCAAGCTGCGCAACAGCCAGTATCGCGACGATCTCAGGCCGGTCGACGAACGCTGCAGCTGCTACACCTGTAGCACGGTGACACGCGCCTATCTGCACCACTTGCAGCGGGTGAATGAGATTCTCGGCTCACGGCTGAACACCATACACAACCTGCACTACTATCAGGAGCTGATGAGCGGGTTGCGTGCCGCCATCGCGGACGGCGGCCTGGCAAGCTTTTCCGAATCCGTTCGCGCGGTGTCTGCTCCCGTTTAATTGACCGACAAGATGTGGCCGAGACGTCGGCCTTCGTGCCCGCAGTGCGCAAAGGTTTCTCACTGGTCTGAAGGTGCTAAAATCCGCGGTCTTTTACGGGCAGCCCACTGAAACTGTCTCAAAGCTGGACCCGCTGCCCGGCGGCTTGCCGGTGCAAAAAGGGGCAAATCGGCGGCGCTCGCTACACCCGATCATCTCACTGAAAGCGACATTACAAGAGGGGTAGCACCCCTGGGAGGCCACACATGCTGATCAGTCAAGCTTATGCACAGACGGCGCCGAGCGGGCCGGGCGGAATGGATATCATGAGCCTGCTGCCGCTCATTCTGATGTTCGTGCTGCTGTACTTTCTGCTGCTGCGTCCGCAGATGCGGCGCGCGAAGGAGCAAAAGCAGATGTTGACCTCGCTGCAAAAGGGCGATGAAGTCATTACGACCGGTGGCACGCTCGGGCGCATCACGAAAGTCGGCGATGCGTACCTGACCGTCGAAGTCGCGCCGAACGTGGAGCTGACGGTGCAAAAGGGTGCGGTGCAGACCTTGCTGCCGAAGGGCACTATAAAGAGTGTGGCCTGATGTCAGGCAACAGATGCATCACTGCGAGCGCAATGACTATGCTCAGTAATCGGCTTCCCGCCTCGACGCTATGAACCGCTACCCAATCTGGTTGAACGTCTTTATTGCCGGGGTCCTGCTTGCCGGCTTTCTCTATGCGTTGCCGAACTTCTACGGCGAATCTCCGGCCGTGCAGGTGTCGCCGATCAAGTCGACGGTAAAGACGGACGAGGCGGCTCTGCAACGCACCGAGGCCGCGTTGAAGACTGCGAACCTGAGCTACGAGGAGGTTTTTCTCGAGCCGACCGGCATCAAGGTGCGATTTCGCGACACCGATACGCAGCTGCGGGCGAAAGAGGTTTTGCAGCGCGATTTCGGCGACAGCTACGTTGTCGCTCTGAATCTCGTATCCAATTCGCCGCGCTGGCTTTCGAAGATCGGCGCAAAACCGATGTATCTCGGACTGGATCTGCGCGGGGGCGTGCACTTCCTGCTGCAAGTGGATATGAAGGGCGCGATCAACAAATACCTCGATAGCAGTGCCGCGAGTATCCGTACGGCATTACGCGGCGAAGACAGCGCCCGGGCGACCGGAATCAGCCGTGAAGGCAACCGAATCGTCGTGCGCTTTCGCGAAGCAGCCAATCGCGACAAAGCGCAGCAGATTATCGAGCGCGGCTACCCGGATCTGACGATCGTCCGCGAAGATCAAGCCGGCGAGTACACGTTGGCCGGC
>JBBRGM010000032.1:0-18772 GCA_038240725.1 Burkholderiales bacterium
CAGCGCCTTTCTCGTACACCGTCGCCGTATAGAAATTGCTGATCTCCATGTACGACTGCGGCCGGATCGGATGCGCCATCGGGCCCGCGTCTTCGGGAAACTGCGATGCGCGCAACGCGCGCACTTCTTGTATGCGCTGAACCGGTCGCGAATAGGTATCGGCGCCATACTCCTGATCGCGAAACACCGTCAGTCCTTCCTTCAACGACAGTTGAAACCAGTCGCGGCAGGTGACGCGGTTACCGGTCCAGTTGTGGAAATACTCGTGCGCAACCACACGATCGATGAACATGAAGTCGGTGTCGGTCGCCGTCTCCGGCTGCGCAAGCACGTATTTCGTGTTGAAGATGTTGAGACCCTTGTTCTCCATCGCGCCCATGTTGAAGTCGCCGACCGCAACGATCATGTACTGATCGAGATCGAGCTCGAGGCCGAATACCTGCTCGTCCCAACGCATGGATTTTTTCAGCGCCTCCATTGCGAACGGCGTCTGGCTGAGCTTGCCCGGCTCGACGTAGATCTGCAGCGTCACCGTGCGGCCCGATAGCGTTACGAAGTTGTCCTCGAGCTTGTCCAGCTTGCCGGCAACCATGGCAAATAAATAGGAAGGCTTCGGAAACGGATCTTCCCAACGCGCCCAGTGCCGCTTTCCATTGGAGCCGACCTCGTCGCCCCTATCGACTTGATTGCCATTCGCGAGCAGCACCGGAAACGTCGCCTTGTCCGCGTGGATGGTCGTGACGTAGCGCGCCATTACATCGGGGCGATCGAGAAAGAACGTGATGCGGCGAAAGCCTTCCGCTTCGCATTGAGTGAACAAGCCGTCTTTCGACGCGAACAAGCCCATCAGCTTGGTGTTCTGCCGTGGGCGGATGCGGCACACCGTGGTTAACAAGAAGCGATCGGGCACGCTCGCAAGCGTGAGGTGCGTGGCGTCGTATTCATAACTCGTCGTCCGCAGCAACTTGCCGTCGATCGCTACTGATTCCAACTCGAGCTCGTCAGCGTCGAGCGCCAACGGCGCGCGTGGATCGGCTGCGGCGGGATTCCGGGCAAGCGTCAGCGTCGCGGTAACGCGCGCGAAATCGTCCTGCAGATCGACAGCGAGATCGACATGCGAAATGAGGAACGGCGGCGGGGTGTAGTCTTTCAGGTAGATCGTGCGAGGGCCGGGATTGAGCATATTGATCATTCGAATCCGAAGAGAATTCTGCGAGCCGCGGCTGCGAGGGGCGATGGATCGGGACGGATCCCGATGGCTGCAGTAGACGCTCACATGTTAACGCCGATCGGCAACGGTCGTCGCACGCTGCGCCGCAGGTCGGCACGCGGAGCTTGTCAAGATACGAAGGCGTAGAACTCCGCGCGATTTGATACGTCACACGCTGTGCAATTTGCCCGATCACATCACCATCGGCATGACGACCGCAGATCTGAAATCGAAATCGAATGTTCTCGCGCGCGTGCGGTTGCGCAGCGCCGTTACGCTGAGCACGTTTGCCGATGCGGCTATCGCGCATGTCGACCAAGCACTGGCGCCGCACGATCTCCTGCATGTATGGAACGGCGACGCGTGGCTGTGGATTTTGATTGCGGCGAGCGGCTGGCTTTATTTCGCCGGTGTCGCTCGGCTATGGCGTGGCTCCACTCCGGGCGCAGGCATTTCCAGATTGCAGGTCGCCGCGTATTGGCTGGGCTGGTTGTCGCTCGCCCTGGCACTGCTGTCGCCGCTCGATGTGCTCGGAGGCACGCTGTTTTCCGCGCACATGGTTCAGCATGAGGTGTTGATGCTGCTGGCCGCACCGCTGCTCATTCTCGGTCGTCCGCTCGGCCCGTTTATCTGGGCATTGCCGACCAGCTGGCGGCGACCGGCAGCAACAGTCTGCAGCGCCACTGGTCTGCAGGCAACCGTGCGACTGTTGAGCATCCCGGTGGTCGCGTGGACCGTGCACGCGGCAGCATTGTGGATCTGGCATGTGCCCGCGCTGTTTCAAGCGGCCCTGCGCAACGAAGCAATCCACACGGTTCAGCATTTGAGTTTTTTCATCAGCGCGCTGCTGTTCTGGTGGGCGCTGCTGCGGCCGCGCGCCGGAGGTCAGCACTACGGCACCGCGGTGATCTACGTTTTCACGACCGGTGTGCACAGCTCACTGCTTGGCGCGCTGCTCACGTTTGCGTCGACCGCCTGGTATCCGGCTTATCGCGACACCGCGCCGCTCTGGGGTCTGACTCCGCTGGAAGATCAGCAGATCGGCGGATTGATCATGTGGGTGCCAGGCGGATTCGTGTATCTGGTTGCGGCGCTCGCTCTGTTGGGAATGTGGATGATCGGTGGCGAACGCGGCGTGCGAAACGCCCGCGATAACGTTGCGGCGCGCTCGAGCGGTTGATCCGTTGGGGATTAACATTCACGCTGGTTCGTGGACTACCGGGGACTTGTCAGGCAATCCCTACGACCATTTCAGTTTTGCCCTAGTTACGGTCTCGACCGTACTGCGTAAAGTGCGCTCTCCTGCACGTGAGCGCGGCCTATGGCGAATCTCCCGGCAGGAATCGAACGGTCTTCTTCGAGGAGCATTGCCATGATTACGCTGCAGGCCAACGATTCGTTTCGGGTTAAGCGTCGCGATATGCGGATCGCTTGTCTGTCCGGCGTGATTTGGGTTACGCGTGAAGGCGATCTATGCGATTTCATTCTTGCGCCTGGCGACTCGCTCGAGTCGGGCAACGGCTTGACGGTGGCGACTGCGCTCGAACGCGCCGTGATCAACGTGGCGCGCCGCTCGCCGTGGTGGGTCACATGGCTGGGTGCAACGCTGCAGAGAATGCGTGGCGGAATTCGCAGTCACGCCGATTCCGCCAACAGCGTTGGCGACCAACGTAAAGTCCCCACTCGCCTGACCTTGCTCTCCGGTCGAGCACGCCGCGCGATATCGGATTGCGCGTCACCGGATGGCGTCTGACTCAAGCGGCGGCGCGCAATCGCGCCGCCCGCGAACATCCCGGCCAGCAACACCGCACACGTTTCCGGTTCAGCACGGCCGACCGACCCAAACGGGAAATCGGCTCACATGATTCGCGCGGAGCCGTCACGCCAACACATCTGCATTGAATAGCGAAGAGCTCGCCGCGTTAGTGGTGATCACAGGAATCGATTTACCTCATCGGCGTCGGTCTGATTTGCATCGTTGCCGAAGATGAAGTTGATGCCAGACTTCCGTCGCTGCCAGACTCGCTTCGTCGAACCTGGCCTTTGCGTACCAACCCATCCGTGCGGAAGTCGACGTAGATAGCGGAACCGCGTTCCATTAATGTGATGCTCATGGAAATCTCCTATGCACGATGATGGCGTCGCCTGCCGCGCCCGCGGCGGTGCTAAGCAAACAGCATTGGCGTCAATCTAGTGACAGGCGAAGTCGAGGCTATAGTTTTCCCTTAAAGTCTATTAAGACGACGCAATGGAGCACCGGAACTGGCGATGGCCCACTGGGTATGGAACATAAAGTCTATCGACTTGCATAGCCCGTGTATCGCGTGGAGTCTGGGAGTTCCGGCACGCGCTAGGAACGCTTGCGCGCGGTAACTTCGATTTCGATCTTCATGCGCGGATCGGCCAGGCCGGCGGAAATCATCGTCGCTGCTGGCCGCACATGGCCGAAGTATCTCCGCAGTATTGGCCAGCACTCTTTGAATTTCCCCCCGTCGGGCAGGATGTAAGTCACCCGCACGACGTCCTGCAAGCTCGATTCGGCTTGTCGCAGCGCCGAGTCGATATTCTTCAAGCACTGTTCGGTTTGTTCGAGGAGGTTTTCGGAAATCGACATCGCTGCGTAATCGAAGCCGGTTGTCCCCGATACGAACACCCAGTCGCCATCTACTACGGCACGCGAATAACCGATCTGTTCTTCGAATGTCGAGCCTGAGCTGATGAGCCTTCTAGCCATGACGGTCTCCGGTGAGGGCAGTGCGGACGCGGGATGCAGACTTGCCATTCAGATTATGCCAAACACACATCAAGACGTAGCAACGCGCGCCACCCTGCACGTCAGAGAAAGTCTCGATGTCAAGCGTTCATCGGAAAAAATTCCCATGCCGATTGCGGCGCGATTTGTCATTGGACTGTCTGACGTTCAGCGTCAGCACGAGCCGTATGGCATGCAGAATGAATTCACCGAACACGTCCCCGCAAGTGGACGCGACACACGTAGTAGCGCGCTTGTGCATCAGGTTGCAAACGCGTATGGCATTTAGACCCTCGGCACACATGTTGCGCTTGGTGACCCCGTCTCCAACCAGGGTGTCAGAAAATGAAAAATATAATTGTAGCAACGTGTCTCGCGCTGGGAGCCACGGCTGCCAATGCAGAGATGTTCAAGTGCGGAACCAGCTTTCAAGATCATCCGTGTGCGGTCGCTGCGCCGACCAAAGCGCAGGTCCAAGAGGCGATAAAGGAATACAACAAGAAGCACCACCACCATCACGGCAATAAACAGCCGACGTCGACGCCGACTCCGAAGCCGACGCCGACACCGGTACCGACGCCCACTCCGACGCCGACACCGACACCGGTACTGACGCCCACACCGACGCCCACACCCACACCGGCGCCGACACCGACGCCAGCTCCGACAGGACCAGCGGGTGCCGCAGGTTGCGGACTTGCGTCAGCAGCGTTCTGCGAGACTTTCGAAACACCGGCTCCGGGTGGTAACGGCGGTGACCTCGATGAAACAAAATGGGCCGTTTCGCGTTGGGGTATCGGTTACAGCCTCCCGCAAGTTTTCTATCGTCCGCTCGCGTCTACCCAATCAGGTTATGACGTGTCTGCCACGTTTTGCGGATCGCAGTTCTCCAATATCGCCGTACTGCAAGACTACAAGTTCTGCAATGGCGTTGATGGCAAGGGCGTCGCGTCCAAGCAGCTTCACGAAGTGCTCCAGGACGGCGGTGACAACATCTACGTCAATTCGATGATGGCGCGTCAGCCGTTCGATTTCACGGGCCGCACCGGAACCATCGTGTGGGACGTCGACGCGAAGATCTTCCCGCGCAACGATGGTCACGGCTGGTGGACTGAGATGTGGATCTCCGAGGATCCGGGTCCGCTTCCTTATCAGCAGAACTTCCCGTCAGTGGACTCGGTTGCGCGCAACAGCTTTGGCTTGGTGTTCCAGGGCACCAGCTGGTGGGATGGCTGCAACAAGGCCAACATGATGAATGGCGTGACCGATGTAGTTGTCTCGAACAATTACAACATGCGCGATCTGATGTCGTCCGTCGATATGTTCAAGGCACCGTATGGCTGCTTCAAGGTTGCCGACAGCAAGCTGAATCACTTCGAATTGCATATCAATAAGGACACGGCGGAACTCTACGCGTCCGACGCTGGCGTTCCCTCGAGCCTGCGTATCGTGTTCCGTGTGACCGGCCTCAATCTCAACTTTACGCGCGGCTATATCTCGTTCCAGCACACGCACTACAACGCACGGAAGAGCCCGGTGGGTTCAAATCAGCCGGGTACGACGCCCAGCCAGACGTATCGTTGGGACAACATCGGTTTCGACGGCCCCGTCATCAATGCGCTGCGTGGGTACGATGTTCCGTTGAACGTCAGGGTTGCGGATGGTGCGAGCGCGTTCGGGTTTCCGTTGCCAGCGACGAGCATGTCAGTCTCGAATGTCGACCTGACCGGTGCGACCAAGGCGTATCTCAACTTCAACGTGTTTCCGACGCTCGACATCGCCTATAGCTTGAACGGCAATGCCTGGCACACCGTCAAAGATCCTATGGGCGTTACGGGTAACTGGAGAATTCGCTCGCTGAGCATTCCGGTGCCGTTAAGCGAACTGCATTCGGGCGTCAACTCGATCTCGATCAAGAACGCGGGTACGGTGACTAAGGATCTCGACAATATCTCCAACGTCGACATCTCGATTCAGCATTAACGCGAGCGGCCGTGCATTCCAAAATGCGAGAACTTATCCGCACCGGGTACCGCGGCCTGCTCTGCGCCGTAGCGATTGTAGTAAGCAGTGGGTGCGGCTGGGCTGCACCCACGACGAAGGACGATGCAAGAGCGGAAGGACGCGTAGACGTCGTGCCGCCGCTTGCCTCTCGTTTTTCTACCGCGAAGATCTTCTCGGCCCTATCACCCAGGCCGTTTCCGCGCGTAGCTGCCGACATAACTAATCGTTGGGCAGATGATCCAGACGCTGCGCTGTTGGGGCAGCGTCTTTTTTTTGACACACGCTTTTCCGGACCGCTGCTGGCCGAAGAGCACGACGGTGCGTTCGTGTCATCGGGCCTTGGCATGCGGGGCACGCCGGGCAAAGTAGCCTGTTCGAGCTGCCATCATCCCGCCGCTGGATTTCTCGACACACGCAGCACTAAACAACAGGTCTCGCTCGGTGCAGCGTGGACCCATCGCCGGTCTCCTTCGCTGCTCGATGTCGGTTACGCATCGGTACTCATGTGGGATGGACGTCGCGATACTGGCTTCAATCAAGTATTCGGCGCCATCGAAGCCTCCGCCGAGATGAACAGCTCCAGGCTGTTCGTGGCGCAGCAGATGGGTCGCCTGTACAAGGCCGACTACGAACGCGTTTTCAAGGAACCGTTTCCGGATTTGTCCGGTTTCGCGACCGTCGCGCCGGCAGACGCTGGCTGCAAGGAAGAGCAGGCCACGCCAACCACAAGCTGCCCCAAGCCGCACGATGACCGCGTCAACCGTGTTGTCGCGAACTTCGGCAAAGCGATGAACGCTTACCTGCGCAAGCTCACCTGCGGGCCGGGGCGCTTCGATGCCTGGGTCAACGGCGATGCGAATGCGATCACCGCTGAGGAGCGGCACGGCGCCGAGTTATTCGTCGGCAAGGCGCGCTGCGTGTCCTGTCACAGCGGAGCGCACTTCACCGATCAGAAATTTCATAACATCGGACTGCCCGGTGCGATGGTGTCCCTGGTCATTCAAGTGGGAGGCGATCCCGGCGCTGCGAAAGGCATTCCTGCGATGCTGGCCGATCCGCTCAATGCGCGCGGCAAGTTCAGCGATGGCTACGACGGCCGTCTGGATGATCTACAACGCCAGAACGCAAACGATCTTCTCGGCGCATTTCGCACGCCGAGCCTGCGCTGCGTGGACAAGCGTCCGAGCTTCACGCATACCGGTCAGCTGCGCAGTCTTGTCGAGGTCGTCGGTTTTTTCAATCAGGGCGGGGCCCGCAGCGACACGGTAGGCAGAAACGAAATCGTCCCACTTAACTTGACGCTGGACGAGCAAGCACACTTGATCGCATTTCTGCGAACACTGAGCGGTCCAGGCCCTGCAGCCGATTTGCTTTCCCCGCCTCCGGGC
Organism: Burkholderiales bacterium; assembly: GCA_038240725.1. Lineage (GTDB taxonomy): Bacteria > Pseudomonadota > Gammaproteobacteria > Burkholderiales > SHXO01 > SHXO01. The sequence goes on from JBBRGM010000032.1 coordinate 7,355, forward strand.
CCGTAGCCCTCAACAAGTTGGCGCGCCCATCGCGCGCCGATGGCGTTTTATCCGCAGGCGCCGATGGCGCCGCAGGCCGTGCAAAATTCGCAGCCGTCCTTCTTTATCACCGTTGCATTCCCGCATTCTGCGCAACGCTTGCCGGCGAGCGCTCGATAGCCTGAACCGCCGGGCTCGCGATCCGCTTCCGGAATTTCCAGCACACCCATTTCATTGATCGGATAGCCGCGCTCATCGAGCACGCCCAACATCGCGTAGCGATGGATGATGAGGCGAGCGACATACGCGACGGTGCTCGGAAAATTCTCTTGTCGCTCGGCACCTGGAACGCGCGCCATGAAATCGCCTAGCGGTTCGGCATAGTTCAGCAGCTTGCGCAGCTTCATCCCGATCCACGCCGGATCGATCACTCGCATGTCGAGCGAGAGCAGCTTGCACAAGCCATCGAGCGCGCGCGGGTAGACGCCCGCCATCCACATCGAATACGGGCGCCGCTGCCCGGTCGGCAGCATCAGCTCTTTCAAGATCAGAACGAAGTCATCGCCGGAGCTCGCGTTGTAGACATCGACCGTCCACGACATAGTGCCGTCTGTGCCGGTCTTCGGTTCCTTGGTGGCGAACAGCGCGTCTAACACCGGTGAACGCGCGTCGGGTCCCGCCTGCGCATTGAGTTGCAGGGCTCCGAGTTGATCGACTCTGAACCGGACGATACGAGCAAATGCAGCGACCATGCTCGGCACGCGGACGACGGCGCCATCCGGCGGCATCGGACAATCGAACGCGTCGTCGCCGGTCGTGCGCATCAACATGTCGAGCTTCGTGCGCAACCAGGCTTGGTCTTGTGCACGCATGTCCATCGACAATGTTTTCGCCACGGCGCCAAGGCCGCGCGGTTGTTCCGCCCCGTTTACCCACACCTCGAATGGATGCGGCTCGCCGCTGTCGACGTGGCCGACGAAGATCGCGAACTGTCCAAGCGGGGATTCCACCATGTAGGTCCAGGATGGATTGCCCGCGGTCAGCTTCGGACGCCCGGGCCAGCGCAAGCTGTACAGCGCGGGTTTGGGTGCCGCTTCCAACCGAATGCGGCGATCGACATCGCTGGTGTCGAGATCGTTCGGCGCCTGCGATTCCGGCGTCGCCGCAACCGAGAGCACGCTGCCGAGCACGTTGTTGGGCCGGTAGGTAGCAATACCTTTGAGGCCGGCTTTCCATGCTTCGAAATACAGACTCTGAAAATCCTGGTACGGATAGTCTTCCGGCACGTTCACGGTCTTGCTGATCGCCGAATCGATGAACGGTGCGACCGCGGCGACCATGCGCATATGATCCAGTGCGGAAATTTCCAACGCGGTTACGAACGGCGTCGGTAACTTCTGCATGTCGCCGCCGAGCTGGCGCTGCAGACGCCATGCGTGATCTTCGACGTCGTACACCTTGTGCGAGCCGTCGCTCTCCCGCTTCTTGCGCTGATAGCTCCACGAAAACGGCGGCTCGATGCCGTTGCTGGCGTTGTCCGCGAATGCGAGCGATATCGTACCGGTGGGCGCGATCGACAGCAGATGGCTGTTGCGAATTCCGTGAGCGCGGATGCCATCCTGCAGTTCCTGCGGCAAGCGCGACGCGAAGCGCGGCGCCGCCAGGTACTGATTCGCGTCGAGCAGCGGGAACGCGCCCTTTTCCTTGGCGATGTCGATCGACGCGGCATACGCTTCATCGCGCATCACTTCGGATATTCGCGCGGCAACCGTGCGCGCGGCTTCGGTGTCGTATCTCAATCCAAGCATGATCAACGCATCGCCCAGGCCGGTGAAGCCGAGACCGACGCGGCGTTTGTTCATTGCTTCGCGCTGCTGCTGCTCGAGCGGCCACGCGGTAACTTCGAGCACGTTGTCGAGCATGCGGATCGCCGGACGCACCACTTTGCCGAACGCCTCGAAATCGAAACGCGCCTTCGCCGACAGCGCATCCGACACGAACAACGTAAGATTGATACTGCCCAGACAGCAGCAGCCGAACGGCGGCAACATCTGCTCGGCGCAGGGGTTCGACGCTTCGATCGTCTCGCAGTACGACAAGTTGTTATCGCGATTCGCCTGATCGAGGAAGATCACGCCGGGCTCGGCATGATCGTACGTCGACTCCATAATCTGTTGCCACAGGTCGCGCGCGCGGACCCTGCGATAAACCCATTTGCCATCGCCGCGCTGGCGCGCCGGTTCTGGCCAATCGGGACCCGGCGATGACTTATGTGCGAGCTCCCAATCAGCGTCCCCTTCCACCGCGCGCATGAACGCGTCGGTCACCGCCACGCTTACGTTGAAGTTGCGCAAGTCGCCCTGGTCTTTCGCGTGGATGAATGCTTCGATATCGGGATGATCGCAGCGCAGAATGCCCATCTGCGCACCGCGCCGCGCGCCGGCGGATTCGACCGTCTCGCAGCTTTGATCGAACACACGCATGTATGAGATCGGGCCGCTGGCGCTGCTGTTGGTCCCGCGCACCAGCGCACCCTTAGGCCGAATCGACGAAAAATCGTAACCGACGCCGCCCCCGCGGCGCATGGTTTCAGCAGCCTCGAGCAGCGCTTCATAGATGCCTGGTTTGCCGTCCACCGTCTGCGAAATCGAATCGCCTACCGGCTGCACGAAGCAGTTGATCAGTGTGGCTTCCAGCGCAGTGCCGGCGGCGGAATTAATGCGCCCGCCTGGAATGAAACCACTTTCCAGCGCCTCGTAGAAAGCCTGCTCCCAGTGAGCGGGATTCGATTCGACCACAGCCAACGCACGCGCGACACGGCGACGCACGTCTTCCACCGTACGCTCGTCGCCCTTGGCGTACTTTTCCAGCAGTACGTCCAGGCTGACTTGTTGTGCCGGCAGAGCGAGATGGGGGTCGTTGAGTTTCATGGATCATTTCCCGGAATGCGTGGACTTCGAATGCGGAGGCGAAAGTGAAATGATACTCCGCAGGTCCGCTGCGGTGGAGATCGTGAATTCACAAAGCGACTGAGTAGATCGGTACTTTTGTGGGGTTTCTCAAGCGCTTCGTTAGCGGTTGCACGCACTGCGCTCCGCATTAGGAGCGCGCCGACATGAATGCCATCGAACACCGGTCACCGCGTTGCGTGGTCGGCTTTTTACACACCGTAAAGATTGCATTGCCCCAGCCGATATCAGTCTTCCGCCGGAACCATTCGTTGCCGGCGCTAAGGACACCGCGGAGATCTCGTTGAAACCAGGGTTTGGATTGCGCTACGAGCCAGCGTTGCTTCCGGCTGTGACAGGGGCGGTAGCCTTGTTATGGATGGCACGTCCGCTTCTTGTTGCCGCGTGTTTGGCGTTGGCGTTGTTGGCCGTGGGGGCCATGCTTGCTGTTTTGTCTTCCCGCCGCTGGCAACGCGAAATCGATCGATTCGGCGAACGCGAAGCGGGCCGCCAACACGCCATAGATCATGCGCAACTCGCCGGGTATTTATCGGGCCTTGAACCGATCGCCACGAAAGTCGCGCCGTCCTGGGTGGGCAACCTTACCCTTGTTCGCAGCCAAACCGAGACCGCGATCGTGCAACTCACCGAGCGCTTCGCGGGAATGGCGCAGCGTCTGCAGAAATCGGTGACCGACTCCAAAGGAGCCGCGGGGAACCTGGACGATGAGCACGGAGGACTAGTGTCCACTATTTCGCGCGCGCAGACCGAGCTCAACTCGTTGCTGACCGCGTTGCGAGAGGCGCTAAAAGAAAAAGAACGAATACTCGACCACACGCGCCATCTGGTCGACTTCACGCGAGAGCTGCGGCAGATGTCGCAGGAAGTTACCGCCGTCGCAGAACGCACCAATCTGCTTGCCCTCAACGCATCGATCGAAGCTGCACGCGCGGGCGATTACGGGCGCGGATTTGCGGTCGTCGCCGATGAAGTGAGGAAGTTGTCGGTTGTTTCATCGGACACCGGTAAGCGGATGGGCGATAAGGTAACGCTGGTCAATGATGCGATCACCTCTACTTTCAAGTTTGCCGAGCAATCGACGACCAACGACGTCGAGGCCGTTGAGCAATCTGAGGCGAGCGTTAACGGCGTCCTCAACAGCCTGTTGGGAATTACCGAAGCGGTACTCCAATCCGCCGAGCAAATGCGCAACGACAGTGCTGGCATTCAAGGCGAAATCGAAGACGCGATCGTTCATTTGCAGTTTCAGGATCGCGTCAGCCAGATTCTCGGGCATGTCATCACGAGCGTGGAACACTTCGGCGCCGAGTTCGCGGGGAAGGCCGCGACGTTCCAGGAGACCGGCGAGCTGCGCCTGCCCGCGATGCAGGCAATGGTCGCTGAGCTTGAGGCCAGCTATACAACCGCCGAGCAACGCGGCGTGGGCAGTGGCGCGTCTTCAGTTGCAAACAGCCCCGAAGAAATCACATTTTTCTAGGAGAGGTGATGGCGAAAACCATTTTGATCGTGGACGATTCGGCGTCGGTGAGACAGGTCGTGGGGCTCGTGCTGAAAGGCGCAGGCTATGACGTGATCGAGGGCTGCGATGGCAAGGACGCGCTGGCCAAGATGACTGGACAGAAAATTCATCTGATCATCAGCGACGTCAACATGCCCAACATGGACGGCATCGCCTTCGTCAAAGCCGTGAAGCAGCTGCCGAACTACAAGTTCACACCGATCATCATGCTGACCACCGAATCGCAGGAATCCAAGAAGCAGGAAGGCCAGGCTGCAGGTGCAAAGGCGTGGGTCGTGAAGCCGTTCAAACCGGAACAGATGTTGGTCGCAGTCGAAAAACTCGTATTGCCGTAAATGCGGCGCAGGCTTCAAGGAGAACGCCATGGCGGCGGCAAAAAAGCACGAAGGAAAAACCACGATGCTGCGGATCGAGGGCGAAATGACCATCTATCGCGCAGCCGAGCTCAAACAGATTTTGTTGGCTCCACTTGATAAAGCGGCCAACGTTGAAGTGGATCTGTCGATGGTGACCGAGCTCGATACGGCAGGTGTGCAGTTGCTTCTGCTCGCCAAGAACACTGCCCAGTCCGTCGGTAGCGGATTGCAACTGACCGCGCACAGTCCCGCGGTGCTCGACGTTCTCGAGCTCCTCAATCTCACTTCGCATTTCGGGGATCCGCTCCTCATTCAAGCGGCCAGCAGGAGCGTCAAATGAACCTCGATGCGATATTGAAGACATTTATCTTCGAGAGCCGCGAGTTGCTGCAGGACATGGAATCTTCACTGCTCTCGGCCGATCCCGCGCAGATGGAAGCGGAGACGGTGAACGCGATCTTTCGAGCCGCGCATACCATTAAGGGATCGGCGGGATTGTTTGGACTCGATCACGTCGTCGCGTTCACGCATGTAGTCGAGAGCGTGCTCGACGCAGTGCGTGACGGCAAGATCGCGATCGATAAGAACCTGCTGGCTCTACTGCTGTCCTGTTGTGATCAGATCGGTGCGCTGGTCGACGCCGTCGCAACCGGGGAACTCGGCGAGAATCCCGAGCTTACGAAACGCGGCGCACCACTGGTAGTGCTGTTGGGGGGATATCTGGAAGGCTCGCCGGTGGCAGCGCCCGCGCATGGCGCCGTTTCCGTTACGGCGCAAGCGTCAGGGCCGACGGTAGAGCGTATTGAAACCACCGGCGCCCGCACCGATAACTGGCATATTTCGCTGCGCTTCGGCTTGGAGGTTCTGCGAAATGGGATGGATCCCGTTTCGTTTCTGCGCTACCTCGGCAAGCTCGGCAAGATCGTCAGCATTGCCACCTTGCCCGATGCGATTCCGGCGGCTGACGAGATGGATCCGGAAGCGTGCTATCTCGGCTTCGAGATCGCATTCGACAGCGATGCCGACAAGGCGACGATAGAGAGCGTATTCGAATTCGTGCGGGAAGATTGCATCGTTCACATCCTGCCGCCGAACAGTTTGATCTCCGAGTACGTCCGACTTATTCAAGATTTACCCGAAGAGAATAAACGCCTGGGCGAGATTCTGGTCAGCTGCGGCACCGTGACTGCGCGCGAGCTCGACGACGCGCTCAACGCGCAATCAGCCTCCACGCCGGTGCAGCCGATCGGCGCGATCCTGGTCGAGCAGGGCAGCGTGCAGCCGGCAGTTGTGGATGCCGCACTGGCGAAGCAGCAGCACGTCAAGGAAGTCAAAAATCAAGAGAGCCGATCCATCCGCGTGGACGCCGACAAGCTCGACCATCTGATCAATCTGGTCGGTGAGTTGATCATCGCTGCGGCCAGCGCGAATTTGATCGCGCGGCGTGCGCGCATGACGGAGCTGCAAGAGTCGACGTCGACGTTATCCGGGTTGGTCGAGAGCGTGCGCGACAGTGCGCTGCAACTGCGCATGGTCAAGATCGGCGCAACGTTCAACCGCTTTCAGCGAGTGGTGCATGACGTTTCGCGCGAGATCGGCAAAGACATCGGGCTGGAGGTGGGCGGCGAGGACACCGAGCTCGATAAAACCGTCGTTGAAAAAATCGGCGATCCGTTGACTCATCTGGTTCGCAACTCGATCGATCATGGCATCGAGTCGGCCGACAAACGCGCAGCGAGCGGCAAACCCGCCAAAGGCACCGTCAAGCTCAATGCTTACCATGACTCCGGCAGCATCGTCATCGAAGTGAGCGACGATGGTGGCGGATTGAATCGCGACAAGATTTTGGCAAAGGCGGTCGAACGCGGATTGATCGAAGCGGGCCGCAACTTGACCGACGGCGAGATCTACGCGCTCGTGTTCGAGCCCGGCTTTTCCACGGCAGACCAAGTCACCAACCTATCAGGGCGAGGCGTCGGCATGGACGTCGTGAAACGCAACATCACCGCTCTGCGCGGCAGCGTCGATATCAGAAGCGAGTTGGGTGTCGGCACAACAGTAACGGTGCGGCTACCGCTCACGCTCGCCATAATTAATGGTTTCCTGGTCGGGCTCGGCAAGTCGGTGTTCGTGGTGCCGCTCGATATGATCGAAGAGTGCGTGGAGTTCTCGGCCGAGCCCGGGCGCGACTACACCAATCTGCGCGGTCAGGTGCTTCCATTCATTCGTCTGCGCGCGCTGTTTGAAATCGAAGGCGCCGCGCCGTCGCGCGAAAACATCGTGGTGGTCAAGCACGCGGGCCAGAAGATGGGGCTCGTGGTGGACACGCTGCTCGGCGAATTCCAGACCGTCATCAAGCCGCTTAGCAAGATGTTCAACCAGGTCAAGTGCATCAGCGGTTCGAGCATCCTCGGTAGCGGCGAGGTCGCGCTGATACTCGATGTGCCGGCGCTGGTCGAGCAGGCGAGTCGGCCAGCGCCGCACAGCGCCGTTGCACGCGAAGAAATCGTTGAGGCGCGCTAACTTTCATCTCAGCAGGGACAACCAGGTTTGATCGAGTGGAAATCATGTTTGTGAATCTGAAAATCGGAGTTCGACTCGGGCTGGGGTTTGGGCTCGTGTTGGCACTGATGATTTCGATGGCGCTCGTCGGTGTATTCGCAATGGTATCGATCCAGCACCACCTTGATGAAATCGTCAACAGCAACGACGTTAAAACCCAGCTCGTGAGCGAGATGTCGGAGTCGGTGCACATCGTCTCGCGGGTAGTGAGAACGATCGTGCTGCTTAGCGATCCCGCCGCCCAGGCGACGGAGCATAAGAAGATCGACGCGGCGCGCCAGAGGTATAACGATGCGAGCCAGGCGCTGGAAAAAATGCCGCCTAGCGAACAAGCCAAACTGGTGCGCGCCAAGATTAAAGAGAGCGAACGCGAGACGCGTCCGCTGAACGATAAGGTACTGGAGCTGGCGAAGACGAACAAACAGGAAGCAGTCAAGGTGCTCGTCGAAAGCACCGGGCCAGCCAGTCAGAAATGGCAGGAGGCGCTCGATGAAAGCCTTGCGTTACAGCAGGAGGCGACCAAGCATGACGTCGCGGCCGCCCAGGAAAGCTACCAAAGTGCTCGCACTCTCATGTTTGCCTTGGCCGCAATAGCGCTGTTGATCGGGGTGGGAACGGCGTGGTATCTCACGCGCAGTGTGACTCAGCCGCTGGGCAAGGCGGTGAACGCAGCCAACCGATTGGCCGAAGGCGATCTATCGGTGCAGGTCGAATCGAAATCGAAGGACGAAACCGGGCAGATGCTGCAGGCGATGAGCAACATGATCACCCGGCTCAAACAAGTGATCGATGGTCAGCGCCAAGTGGTGGCAGCCGCCAACCGAGGCAACTTTGACGCACGCGTCGACCTGGCTGGACTGCAAGGCTTTCAGAAAGAGATGGGCGAAGGTTTGAACGGTCTGGTTACCACCACCGGCGACAGCGTAAAAGATGTGGTGCGGGTAATGAGTGCCATGTCGGAAGGCGATCTGACTCAGCGCGTAGAGGGAAACTACGAAGGTGCTTTCGCAGAAATGAAGGAGTACGTCAATAACACGATCGAAAAGCTTTCCCAGGTCGTGACAGAGGTCAATGGGGGTGCCGAAGCTTTGTCGAGCGCCTCCGAGCAGGTAAGCGCGACAGCACAATCGCTCAGCCAAGCTTCGAGCGAGCAGGCAGCCGGAGTAGAAGAAACCAGCGCCTCGATCGAGCAGATGACTGCATCGATCTCGCAAAACACCGAGAACGCGAAGGTCACCGACGGCATCGCGAGCAAGGCTGCGCAGGAAGCCAACGAGAGTGGCGAAGCGGTGAAAGCCACTTCGGCAGCGATGAAGCAGATCGCACAGAAGATCGGGATCATCGATGACATCGCGTATCAGACCAATCTTCTCGCGTTGAATGCTGCGATCGAGGCGGCACGCGCCGGGGAACACGGCAAGGGCTTCGCGGTAGTCGCGGCCGAGGTGAGGAAGCCCGCCGAGCGCAGCCAGATCGCGGCGCAAGAGATCGGTACGGTAGCAAGCAGCAGTGTCGAGCTGGCCGACAAAGCTGGCAAGCTGCTCGATGCGATGGTGCCCAACATCAAGAAGACTTCCGACCTCGTGCAGGAGATCACTGCGGCATCGGAGGAACAATCTACCGGCGTGGCGCAGATCAATTCCGCCGTTGTTCAATTGAGCCAGACAACGCAACAAAATGCATCGAGCTCGGAGGAGTTGGCGGCCACTGCCGAAGAAATGAGTGGGCAGGCAGCACAACTGCAGGACACGATGAAGTTCTTCCAACTCGATAACGTGGCTGGCGGCCGAACGACGAAAGTCGCATCTCGTAAGCCTGCGATTTCGGCGAAAGCGACCCCCAGGAAACACGATCGTGTGCGGATGGCCGCCAACCTAGCGGTTGCTGGCGACGTGGACGAATCGAATTTCTCCAAGTTCTAAATCCCTTCGCCATGAGTGCACTGATCCAACCACTGCGAAACGCGGATTCCTGCGGCCGTGCGAGCGGAGATGCAATGAAGTTCTATCGCCTGGACCGAACTGTATTGGCGGTCCGGCCATGACGACGTCGTTCACTAATTCGGTAGGTTCGAGCCGCCTTTATCGACTACCCCTAACTTTCGAATTCCTCACGAGCAATCAAGGACCAGAATGTTCGCAAATATGAAATTGGCAACGAAGCTGTTTGGGTCATTTGTCATCGTTCTTTTGTTGATGAGCGGCCTTGGCGTCTACGCAATCGTGCAGCTTGCGAAAGTAAATGCTACGACCGTTGACCTCGCTACGAATTGGATGCCTAGTGTGCGAACCGTCTTAGAGCTCAAGGCAGACATAAATCGATTTCGCACGCTCGAGTTTCGCCATGTTCTTTTAGATGATCCGACAGAACGGCTCGCCGTAGAAAAGCAGCTGGACGAGAAGCTGGCCGAAATCAAAAAAGGCCAGGACGACTACAGCAAGCTCATCAGCGGCCCAGAGGAAAGAGACACCTTCGCCTCGTTCAACAAAAGCTTCGAGGCTTTCATGGTAGAGCACGCGCTTGTTGTGGCGTTGTCGCGCCAGAACAAGGATGAGGATGCCAAGACGTTGCTGGATGGCGAATCACTTAAGAGCTTCAACCGGATGCGTAGCGACTCGGACAAGCTCGCGGATATCAATGTACAAGGTGGGAACAAAGCCGCCCACGACGCAGAGCTGGTATACAGCTCTGCCCGTCTCTGGACGATCTGCGCTCTCGTCGTGTGCGCTCTATTGGCTCTTGCGTTGGCGACTCTAATTACCCGTTCGCTGACCCGTCAACTGGGCGGCGAACCTGCCTATGTCGCCGACATCGCTGCGACCGTAGCTAACGGAGATCTGACGGTTGTGGTGGAAACGCGGAAGAACGACACATCGAGCGTACTTCATGCAATGAAGACGATGGTCGGCAAGCTGTCCCATGTGGTGACGGAAGTCAACGGTAGCGCCGAAGCCTTGGCGAGCGCCTCTGAGCAAGTGAGTGCGACGGCGCAGTCGTTGTCGCAAGCCTCGAGCGAGCAAGCAGCCGGTGTCGAAGAGACGAGCGCCTCGATCGAGCAGATGACCGCGTCGATCTCGCAGAACACGGAGAACGCCAAGGTCACCGATGGCATCGCCACCAAAGCTGCACAAGAAGCCGACGAGAGTGGCGAAGCGGTCAAGGCCACCTCGGCAGCGATGAAGCAGATCGCACAGAAGATCGGGATCATCGATGACATCGCGTATCAAACCAACCTTCTCGCATTGAATGCAGCGATCGAGGCGGCTCGTGCGGGCGAGCACGGCAAGGGCTTCGCAGTGGTCGCGGCAGAAGTGCGAAAACTCGCCGAGCGCAGCCAGGTCGCCGCGCAAGAGATCGGCACGGTGGCAAGCAGCAGCGTCGAGCTGGCCGACAAGGCGGGCAAACTGCTCGATGCGATGGTGCCCAACATCAAGAAGACTTCCGACCTGGTGCAGGAGATCACGGCGGCATCGGAAGAGCAGACTACCGGCGTTGGGCAGATCAACTCAGCGGTGGTGCAGTTGAGCCAGACCACACAGCAGAACGCGTCGAGCTCGGAAGAACTGGCGGCTACAGCCGAAGAGATGAGCGGGCAGGCCGAGCAGCTGCAGCAGGCCATGGCGTTCTTCACCGTAAGCGCAACGGGCACCGGAAGAGCGATGAATGCCGGCGTGCGCAAGCCTGTATCCGTGAAGGGAGCGGCAAAGAATCCGAACCGGTCCAAGGCCGCCAGCAAGCTCGCGGTTACTAGTGCAGCCGAGCCTGACGAAGATCATTTCACCAAATTCTGAGGACCGGACTATGAACGCAGTCGCACAGGCAGGCAACCAATCGGCGGTTGTAGCGGGGCGAAATCGCGCTGCTACCGAATCCGCCCAGCCAACACAGTATCTAATCTTCATGCTGGGCAGCGAGCTGTTCGCCATCGGTATTCTGGCGATCAAGGAGATCATCGAATACAACAATCTGACCGTCGTGCCGATGATGCCCGAATGTATTCGCGGGGTGATCAACTTGCGCGGCGCGGTGGTGC
>JBBRGM010000033.1:0-18692 GCA_038240725.1 Burkholderiales bacterium
ATCACGATCACCGTATTCTTGAAGTCGACCGTGCGCCCCTGCCCGTCGGTCATACGGCCATCATCCAACACCTGTAGAAGCACGTTGAATACGTCCGGATGCGCCTTCTCGACCTCATCGAGCAGGATCACGGAATATGGCTTGCGGCGTACCAGCTCGGTCAGATAACCGCCTTCCTCATAGCCGACATAGCCGGGCGGCGCGCCGATCAGCCGCGCAACCGAATGCTTCTCCATGAACTCCGACATGTCGATGCGGATGAGATGGTCTTCGGAGTCGAACAGAAACCCGGCAAGCGCCTTACACAGCTCGGTCTTGCCGACACCGGTCGGCCCGAGAAACAAGAACGAACCGTACGGCCGATTCGGATCGGATAGCCCCGCGCGCGAGCGACGAATCGCATCGGATACGAGCCGCACCGCTTCATCCTGTCCGACCACACGCTTGTGCAGATGATCTTCCATCGCGAGGAGTTTCTCGCGCTCGCCTTGCATCATCTTCGACACTGGAATTCCGGTCGCACGCGATACCACCTCGGCAATCTCTTCAGCCCCCACTTGGGTACGCAGCAAGCGATGTCTGACTTGCTGGGTTTCGGCGCTCTCTGCATTGGTGAGCTGAGCTTCGAGCTGCGGTATGCGGCCGTACTGCAGTTCCGAGACCGTCTGCCAATCGCCCTTGCGACGTGCCGCATCCATTTCGACCTTGAGACGCTCGAGCTCTTCTTTGATGTGCTGCGTGCCTTGAACTTGCGCTTTCTCGGCTTTCCAGATTTCTTCCAGATCTGCATATTCGCGTTCGAGTGACGCGATCTCGCTTTCGATCAAGGCCAGCCGCCTGCGTGAGCCTTCATCTTTTTCTTTCTTGACCGCTTCGCGCTCGATTTTCAGCTGAATAATGCGGCGATCGAGCCGATCCAATTCTTCGGGCTTCGAGTCGATTTCCATCTTGACGCGCGCTGCGGCCTCGTCGATCAGATCGATGGCCTTGTCCGGCAAGAAGCGGTCGGTGATATAGCGATGCGACAACTCGGCCGCTGCGACGATGGCAGGATCGGTGATATCCACACCGTGGTGTACTTCGTATTTCTCCTGCAGCCCGCGCAGAATCGCGATGGTGTCCTCGACGCTCGGCTCGCCGACCAGAACTTTTTGAAAGCGGCGTTCCAGCGCTGCGTCTTTTTCGATGTACTTGCGGTATTCATCCAGGGTCGTTGCGCCGATGCAATGCAACTCTCCGCGTGCCAGCGCGGGTTTCAGCATGTTGCCGGCGTCAATCGCGCCCTCGGCCTTGCCGGCGCCGACCATGGTGTGGATCTCATCGATGAAGATAATTGTCTGCCCTTCGTTCTGAGCGACCTCTTTCAAGACCGACTTCAGCCGCTCCTCGAACTCGCCGCGGTACTTGGCGCCCGCGAGCAGCATCGCCATGTCCAGCACAAGGAGCTGCTTGTTCTTCAGCGTTTCCGGCACCTCGTCGTTGACGATACGCTGCGCCAGACCCTCAACGATCGCGGTCTTGCCGACGCCCGGCTCGCCGATCAGGACCGGGTTGTTCTTAGTCCGGCGCTGGAGAATCTGAATCGTGCGACGGATCTCATCGTCGCGGCCGATCACCGGATCGAGCTTGCCTTGCCGAGCACGCTCGGTAAGGTCGAGCGTGTACTTCGTCAATGCCTCGCGTTGTCCTTCGGCCTCGGCGTTGTCCACCGACTGGCCGCCGCGGACGGAACTGATAGCTTCCTCCAAATGGGCCCGCGTCGCGCCGTGCTGCTTGAACAGCCGCCCGGTTTCGCCCTTGTCGCCCGTCAACGCGAGCAGAAATAATTCCGAGGAAATGAATTGATCGCCGCGCTTCTGCGCCTCTTTGTCGGCGAGATTGAGCAGGTTCGCCAGATCGCGCGAAACGTTGACCTCGCCGCCCTGTCCCTCCACCTTCGGCAGCCGATCGATACTCGAGCGCAGGGCTTCGCGCAGCGCCTGCACGTTGACGCCCGCCTTGGCCAACAGCGATGTGCTGCCGCCGTCCTGCTGATCGAGCAGCGCCAGCAGCAGGTGCTGCGGCTCAATGTAAGCATTGTCTTTTCCCACGGCGCGGCTCTGTGCGTCGGCGAAGGCCTGCTGGAATTTGGTCGTAAACTTGTCGAAGCGCATATTCAGATCCTCCCTGTAGGCTGATACACAGCCTGTAAATTGGGGTTGGTTAGTCAGTTCAACAAGCCGGATACGCCGTCACCTGTAAATACAGTCAGCGACTGCACGTGCAGGGGTCTGCGCAGCGCGCGGCGCACTTGGCGTATGCACGCCTCCTTGCAGCCGCTATAGTATCCGCACGTAAGCGCGATTCCGCCGCGACGGTAGATGCGCGCTGGTAAGAGGGCATGATCTTCGGGGAGACCAGGGCATGATTTTCAGGCAGTTGTTCGACCCGGAATCCTGCACGTACTCGTACCTCCTGGGTGACGCCGAGCTACGCCAGGCCGTCATCGTCGATCCGGTGCGAGAGCATACGGTGCGCGACGAAGCGCTGCTCCACGAACTCGGACTAACTCTGGTCTACATCATCGAGACGCATGTACACGCGGATCACGTCACCGGCGCCAAGGCGCTGAAGACGCGGACCGGCGCCACAACGGTGGTCAGTGGGCATTGCGGCGCTACGGGCTTCGATTGGCTCCTGGACGACAATGAGGTCATTCGATTCGGAACTCAATCCCTGCGTGCAATCAGGACGCCGGGACACACGCCGGGCAGCACGTGTTACTTGTGGCAAGACCGGCTGCTGACCGGCGACACCCTGCTCATCGGTGGTTGCGGCCGCACCGATTTTCAGCTCGGCGATGCAGGGTCTCTATACGACAGTATCACCACGCGCCTGTTCACCCTGCCGGACGATACCCTGGTCTATCCCGGCCACGATTACAACGGCCGCTGGGTCAGCACGATCGGTCAGGAAAAGCGAATCAATCCGCGTCTGGCGAGCGTTCCGCGCGCACAATTCATCGAGATCATGCATAACCTCGACTTGCCGCATCCGAAGAAAATCGCCGAGGCCATCGCGGCCAATCTGCGCGGCGGAACGCTATGAGTGAGGTGCGTTCTTGTAGTTCGCCGACGCGTCGCGCTGCGCGCAGTGTGCAATGTGTCCAGGCTTGGGAAAGCGATGTCTGACGGAACCCATGCGATCGTTTTCGACGCGTACGGCACGCTGTTCGACGTGCATTCTGTAGTCGATCGGTGCAATCAACTGTATCCCGGCCGCGGTATCGAGTTGTCCCATCTGTGGCGCTCGAAACAGCTCGAGTACAGCTGGCTGCGGACCCTCATGGGCCGCTACGAGAATTTCGAGACGCTGACACGGGACGCGCTGCATTACGCGTGTCGACTACTACAATTGCAATTGTCGGAGAACGATGCGCTGGGCTTGCTGCAAGAATATCGCACGCTTGCTCCGCATCCGGAGGTCCGAGCCAGCTTGCGTGCGCTGCGCCCCGCGCAACTTGCGATACTTTCCAACGGTACGGCCTCCATGCTGCAAGCAGCCGTCGAACACGCGGGCCTTAGCGGACTATTCGAACAGATCATCAGCGTCGATGACTTGAAACTGTTCAAGCCGCATCCGCGGGTCTACCAGCTTGCGGTCGAACGTCTGGGCGTGGCAAAACATAACGTGGTCTTCGTGTCGTCGAATTTCTGGGACGTGGCGGGCGCTACGTCATTCGGGTTCAAGACATTCTGGATCAATCGCTCCGGCATGCAAGCCGATGAGCTAGGCATCGAGCCCGCAGGCGTGCTGCGCACGCTGGACGAGCTACCGGCGGGCCTGTAACAACGGGCTGACACGTGTTCACCACGGCGCGTGTCCCTCAAGCCTGGCCGTTGCGTGCGATGAAATCTTTCACCGTATCGACATCGGTCTCCATCACCTCGACGCGTTGCGGCCGGCCTTCCAGGTCGTGGAACGCTGCCGGCATCGGCGGGGGGCAATTGAGGGCCTCGCGAATGATGCCGGCGAACTTCGCGGGCTGGGCTGTTTCGAGACAGACCAGCGGCACGCCGGGTTCATGATATTCGAGGCCGACTTTCACGCCATCGGCGGTATGCGGATCGATGATCAGATCGGCTTGGAGATAGACGCGCTTGATGGTGTCGACGCGATCGGCATGCGAGCTGGAGCCTGACACAAACCCATATCCCGGCAACCGCGCGTGATGCGCGGTTCCGACCAGATCGAAGCCGTCGGTGTTAGCGAGCTTATGCCAGAGATCATTAACGCCGTTTGCGTCTCGTTCAATGAGATCGAATACGAAACGCTCGAAGTTGGACGCCTTGGAAATGTCCATTGAGGGACTCGAGGTCTGCATCACCTCGCTCGACTTGCGCACGCGATAGCGGCCGGTGCGAAAGAACTCGTCCAGCACGTTATTTTCGTTCGTCGCCAGGATCAACCGGCGTATCGGCAGTCCCATTTGCCGAGCGATGTGCCCGGCGAAGATATTTCCGAAATTTCCCGACGGCACGCAAAACGATACCGGCTGGCCGATCTCGCGCACCACTGAAAAATAGCCCTTGAAGTAGTAGACCGTCTGCGCTACTACACGCGCCCAGTTGATCGAATTGACCGTGCCGATGCGATAGCGTGTTTTGAAATCGCTGTCGTTGCTGACCGCCTTGACGATGTCCTGGCAGTCATCGAAGATGCCGCGAATACCGATGTTGAAAATGTTGGGATCCTGCAGCGAATACATTTGCGCGGTCTGGAACGGGCTCATCTTGCCATACGGCGACAGCATGAACACGCTGACGCCGCGCTTACCCCGCATCGCATATTCGGCTGCCGATCCGGTGTCGCCCGAGGTCGCGCCGAGGATATTCAAGCTCTGGTTCGAATGCGTGAGAACGTATTCGAACAGATTGCCCAGCAGCTGCATCGCCAGATCTTTGAACGCGAATGTCGGCCCGTTCGACAGCTGCAGAAGGTAGATGTCCGGCCAGATGCGCTGGACAGGCGTGATGTCCGGCGTACCGAACGAGGCCACCGTGTAGGTCCGCCGCGTTAATTCGCGCAAATCGAATTCGAGAATATCATCGCAATACAAGCGCAGGATCTCGAACGCGAGCTCTGCATAGGACAGCGCGCTCCAGGCCTGCAACTGCGCGTGCGAGATGCGCGGATAGGACTCTGGCACGATAAGTCCGCCGTCGGGCGCCAGTCCCTCCAGCAGAACCTCAGAAAAGCGCTGAGGCGCCATCGCGCCTCGCGTGCTTATGTATCGCATCAACGGATCGGTCGTTTCAAGATAATCGAACAGCGTGTCAGGCGGCGAGCTCTTCCAAGCGGATGCGCGTTACTTTGCCGAGATTGACCGGCAGGCTCTCGATCCGCGCAATGGCGGCATTGACGTTTTTCTCGACCGTCAAATGCGTGAGCATGATGATATCGACTTGCTCTTCACCCTCGGCCGGCTCCTTTTGCACCATCGCATCGATCGAGATGGAGAGATCGGCGAGGATCCGCGTGATATCGGCAAGCACGCCAGGGCGATCGACGACGCGCAGACGCAGGTAATACGAGGTTTCTACTTCGTCCATCGGCAAGATCGGCGCATCGGACAGTGCGTCGGGCTGGAATGCGAGGTGCGGGACGCGGTTTTCCGGATCGGCCGTGTGCATTCGCGTGACATCCACGAGATCCGCCACGACTGCTGAAGCGGTTGGATCCGCGCCCGCCCCCGCACCGTAGTACATCGTCGCGCCTACCGCATCGCCCTTCACCAGAACCGCATTCATCACGCCTTCAACGTTCGCGATCAATCGCCGGGATGGAATGAGCGTCGGATGCACCCGCAGCTCGATGCCTTTCGCTGTGCGCCGCGTAATGCCGAGCAGCTTAATGCGATAACCGAGCTCTTCGGCATAGCGGATGTCTTCGCGCGTCAATGCGGAGATGCCTTCGGTATAGGCTTTGTCGAATTGCATCGGGATGCCGAAGCCGATGCCCGCCATGATCGTCAGCTTGTGAGCTGCATCGATGCCTTCGATGTCGAAGGTCGGATCGCTCTCGGCGTAACCCAATCGCTGCGCCTCCGCCAGCGCCGCAGCGAAGCCCACGCCGGTGTCCCGCATCTTCGACAAAATAAAATTGCTGGTGCCGTTGATGATGCCGGCGATCCATTCGATGCGGTTGGCAGTGAGGCCTTCTCGAATCGCTTTGATGATCGGCACGCCGCCGGCGACCGCGGCTTCGAATGCGACCATCACGCGCTTCTTCTGCGCGGCGAGAAAAATCTCGTTGCCGTGGTGCGCGAGCAGCGCCTTGTTCGCTGTGACGACGTGCTTGCCGTTTTCGATGGCCAGCATGATGAGGTCTTTCGCGACTTTGGTGCCGCCGATCAGCTCGACGACGATGTCGATGTCCGGATCTCGCACGACAGCGAACGCATCGTCGGTTACTTGCGCTGCGTCTCCCACGATCGACTTCGCGCGCTCGACATCTTTGTCCGCAACGATGGTCAGAGTTATCGCGCGGCCGGCTCGGCGGGTGATTTCTTCCTGATTGCGGCGGAGCACGGCAAATGTGCCGCCGCCGACGGTACCGATGCCTAGCAATCCGACCCGAATGGGTCGCATCATTTGAATTCCTTGCGAAACGCGAACGATGGAATCACGAAGCCTTCGCGGAAATAGAACTTATGCGCGCGCGTGCGCTGCGTGCCCGAGTCGAGCTCCATCCCGGTACAGCCGCGCGCCCGTGCCAAGCCTTCGGCGAAAGCCAACAACGCGTGCCCTACACCGCCCGAGCGCCGCGACTCGTCGGCGACCAGATCGTCGACGTAGAACTTGTGGCCAACATGCGTGTTCTGGAAATAGCGAAACACGGCCACGCCGACCACTTGATCGTGATCTACCACAACGCACATTTCGCCGCCGGACGCGAATACAGCCAGCATCTTGCCGACGTAGTCGCGTGCCAGCTGCGGACGCAGCTGGCGATGCACCGGTTCCGAACGAGCCAGCCATAAGGGCTCGATCAACTGCCGATTCTCATCAGTGATACGGATAATTTCCATCGCGTTTTATGGGAGCGTTGAGTTGCGCAAGAAACCCGATGCGGCGCTTGTGCCGCGATGTCCGCCTGCTTCAGCGAGCAATCATGCCGACGCGGGGACCAACCGAGCGGGCGGCACAAGTAATCCATCGCGACGGAACATGTCGCGCAGTCCTCGAATCGCCTGTCGCGTACGCGCTTCATTTTCGATCATGGAGAAGCGAACGTGATCGTCTCCGTACTGACCGAACCCGATGCCGGGCGACACTGCGACCTTGGCCTCAGAGAGCAACTTCTTCGAGAATTCGAGCGAGCCCATGGCGCGATACATCTCCGGGATCTGCGCCCAGACGTACATCGTCGCTTTCGGTATCGTCACGTTCCAGCCGACGCTGTGCAGCCCGGCGCACAAGACGTCCCGGCGTTTTTGATAGGTCGCTTGAATCTGCTGGACGCAGTCTTGCGGGCCTTCTAGCGCGACAATCGATGCAACTTGGATCGGCGTGAAGGTGCCGTAGTCATGATAGCTCTTGATGCGAGCCAGAGCGCCGACGAGGTCCGGATTGCCGACCATGAAGCCGACGCGCCAGCCCGCCATGTTGTAGCTCTTCGACAACGTGAAGAATTCGACGGCAACGTCTTTAGCGCCTGGCACCTGCATGATCGAAGGCGCACGATAGCCATCGAACACGATGTCCGCGTACGCGAGGTCGTGTACGACGTAGATCCCGTGCTGTTTCGCCAGAGCGATGATACGCTCGAAGAACTCCAGCTCGACGCACTGGGTGGTCGGATTGCTCGGAAAATTCAGGATGAGCATCTTCGGCTTCGGATACGAATCCGTTATCGCCTTGTTCAGCTCTTCGAAAAAATCTACACCGGGCAGCATCGGCACGTGACGGATGTCCGCACCAGCGATCACGGGTCCATATATATGAATCGGATAACTCGGGTTGGGTACCAGGACGATATCGCCGGTGGTCAACGTTGCCAGTGCAAGATGGGCAATGCCTTCTTTCGAACCGATCGTAACGATTGCCTCGCGGTCGGGATCCAGTTCGACTTGATAACGCGTTCTATACCAGTTGCAGATTGCCTTGCGTAGCCTGACAATCCCCTTCGATACCGAGTAGCGGTGCGTGTCGCCACGCTGCGCGCTTTCGACCAGCTTGTCGACGATGTGGCGCGGCGTCGGTTGATCCGGATTGCCCATACCGAAGTCGATCACGTCCTCACCGCGCTTGCGTGCGGCGGCTTTCAACTCGCCGGTGATGTTGAAGACGTAAGGCGGCAGGCGCTGAATACGGGGAAACTGCTCCACGAGCGGGTACTCCACTGAAACTTTCTGAAATGAAGTCACGATGTTACCGGAGCCCCCCGGCTCCAGCAAACCCCATATGAAATTTCATCTGGCGCGTGCCGAGGGCCGCAACGCGTTTACCGGTTACGGCGACGATTACGTCGAGATCAGCGGCGCACGCTTCGCGCAAAGCGTAATCGTGCTTGCGGATCGGATAATCGACTGGCCGATCGCTCGCTTCGAGGACCTGACCGAGACGCAGTTTGCAGAGATGGCGAAGCTGGAGGTCGACGTTATCGTGTTGGGCACCGGATCCCGTCTGTGCTTTCCGCATCCGTCGAAGACCGCGCCGCTTTCGCGAGCCGGCATCGGGCTGGAGGTGATGGACACGCGCGCTGCCTGCCGCACCTACAATGTGTTGCTCGCGGAAGATCGCCGTGTCGGTGCAGCACTGCTGATGGGAACGGCAGGATCAGAGCCCGTTTGAGTCTCAGCGAATCTAGATGGATTGGTAGAGATAAGGCAAGCAGCGTCGGTGCGGCACGCTGTGTACGACGGCTTAGAGTTTAGGCGATTTCATCAGCAGCGACTGCTGCGTGGCGTTGCGTTTTAATACGAAGCTCGAGGCGGCAGGTTCGGCGTTTATCAGCTGATAGCGCGCTGACGCCTGCAGCTTGTCCCACGCGGCCTCGATGCCGCGCAGTCCCGCGGCGCCCAGCTCACCGGTGGCAAGGCGCTCGAGCAGGTGTTCCAGCGCCGTCACGCCGGCGGCTACCGAGGCGAGCACCGCAGGTGCGATGATCAGATTGAAGCCGACGCCCAGCACGACCTGCACGAATGCCGGTGCGGCCGCGAGCCAAATGAAGAAGTTTTTCCCCAGATCGTCCATGCAGACCAAGAGAGCAAGAAGCGTTCTCATGGCTTGCGCGTTCAAGCACTGGCATTGTCGGGAAGCTACTCACGGGAGCCCGTACGACGCGGAGTTTTGCGCCCTGACCGTTGCCCTGGAGGCGGCGGCTGACTATGCAGAGCAGATATGTCCGCACCTGCGCCTGACCTCGTTTCTATGCCTAAGCCCCGGCTAGACACCTGATGTGAGCAGCCGCGCAACGACCCAACGCGATCAGGTGATAACCGCCCTCGAGCGTAGATATGATCCTGCCTTCCCCATGCTGCGCGGCAACATTCTTAAGCTGCTCGGTCACCCATACGTAATCCGCCTCCGTCAGGTCTAGCGCGGCCAACTCGTCGTCCCGATGTGCGTCAAAACCTGCGGAGATGAGCAGCACCTGAGGACGGAAATCATGCAGCGCCGGTAGCCAATGCGCTGCAACGGTCTTGCGAAACTTCGGACCATCGCTATGCGCGCGAAGCGGCAGATTGACCATGCGCGCCGAACGCCCTTCAACGCCGCTGTATGGATAAAACGGATGTTGGAACGTCGATACCATCATGACGCGCGGATCGTCACGAAAAATATCCTCGGTCCCATTGCCGTGATGAACGTCGAAATCCGCGACGGCTACGCGCTCGATTCCATAGACGTCGAGCGCGTGCGCAGCGGCGACCGCAACGTTGTTGAAAATACAAAAACCCATCGCGCGTGCGTGCTCGGCATGATGTCCCGGTGGACGCACACTGCAGAACGCGCTGTCGACCGTTCCCTTCATCACGAGATCCGTGGCGAGAACGGCGGCTCCGGCTGCGCGCAACGCCGCCGCATAGGAATAGGGATTCATCGCGGTGTCGGGATCGAGATGCACGGTTCCCATGGCCGGCGCAGCAGCCTCTATCGCATCCAGATATTCGGCGTCATGGACGCGCAGCAGCTGTTCTCGTTGTGCGAGCGGCGCTTCGTACACGGCGAGTTGCCCCATCAACCCGGTCGCTATCAACTCGTTTTCTATGGCACGCAGACGCTCCGGTGATTCCGGATGGTGGCGACCCATGTCATGCAGCGTACAGTCGCGATGGGATATGAAAGCGGTGGTCATGGCAGATTTGCGGACACGTTGACTGATCATACTAAAGCCTTCGACGCTGGAGCGTCGAAGGCGCCATGTGTGCGGAGCCGAATCGCTGACGTAGGCAAAAGCCAGAGCTGCACTGCCGACGAGGAAAGTCGCGCGTCAGCGATGGGCAGAGCAAGATCTTTGGCAGGCCGCAAGCGGTGGTTGTCGCTGCGCTGCTGACACATTCGAGCGGCAACCTGTGCCGAGCATAACGCGCGCACCTCACGCCGAGTGGCCAAGGTAGATTTTCATTCGCTCAGCCATAGCGCGCTTCAGTTCCGCATTCTGGCTGCCGTAGTCACTGCTGCGCACCTTCGCGCACCAATTGCTGCGGGAGAACTCGGCTTCCGGTTTCGCGCAGGTCACCAGCTCTCCCGCAGACGGTCGCGGTCGTACCCAGGTCAAGTGCCAAGCGTAGAACCCCGCTCCATGCAGCGCGCTGTGCATCAGCCCCGCAATTGATACTATTGTTGGCAAAAGGAACAAGAAATGCAGCGCGAATCTATCGCTACTCGCCTGTTCGGCGCCGATCGCGCTGAGCGCGACTATCGCCCGAACCCGACCGCCAACACGGCCAGCCACGCTCGCCTTACCCCGGTGCTGGCGTCCAAGACGCTGCAGCAGATCGTCGATCAGGTCAGCAGCATCATCCTGGGCAAGCAGATCCAGATTCGACTAACGCTGGCCTGTCTGCTCGCGCGCGGGCACCTTCTCATCGAAGACATTCCAGGCGTGGGCAAGACTACGCTTGCACATGCACTTGCGAGCTCGCTTGGTTTGAAATTCCAGCGCATCCAGTTCACCAGCGATCTGCTGCCTGCCGACATCGTCGGCGTATCGATTTTCGATCGGCAGACCAGCGCGTTCAATTTCCATCCCGGCCCCGTATTCGCGCAAATGATTCTCGCGGACGAAGTCAATCGCGCAACGCCGAAAGCGCAGAGCGCGCTGCTCGAAGCGATGGAAGAGCATCAGGTGACTACCGAAGGCCAGACTCGTCCGCTGCCTGAGCCGTTCTTCGTGATCGCGACGCAGAATCCGTCGTATCAGATCGGCACGTTTCCATTGCCCGAGTCGCAACTCGATCGCTTCCTGATGTGCCTGCGCCTCGGCTACCCGGACGCGCACGCGGAGCGTCTGTTGCTCGAAGGCCGCGACCGCCGGGACATGGTCGCCGAGTTGACACCGCACATCACCGCGCATGAGCTGATCGTTTTGCAGCAGTCGGCACGCGATGTGTACGCGTCGGCGGCGCTATTCGATTATCTGCAGGCGCTGGTCACATTCACGCGGCAATCGCCCGACTTTCTCACCGGCTTGAGCCCGCGCTCCGGCCTTAATCTGCTCAACGCCGCACGCGCATGGGCATTTCTGGAGGGCCGCGACTACGTGCTGCCTGAAGATGTGCAAATCGTGCTTCCAAGCGTGGTCGGCCATCGGCTGCAGTCCTCCAGCGGCCAGCGCTCGCGCGATGCCGACGAAGTGGCGCGCAAGCTGCTGGCCGAGGTGCCGCTGCCTTAAGTTGCAATCCCGGCGTCAATGATCGGCACACTTCGCGGCCGCATCGCCAAAGCCGTGTTGCGTGTTGCGCGACCCGACGCCGGCAGCGTGACGCTCACCCAGCGGCGCATCTACATTCTGCCGACCGCGGCGGGATTGCTATTCGGCGCAACCCTGCTCGCCATGCTGATCGGCTGCATGAACTACAACGTGAGCCTTGGCTACGTGCTCACGTTTCTGGTGAGCTCGATCGGCGTCGTCTCGATACTCCACACATTTCGCAATCTCGCTCAATTGCAGCTTCGCGCGGGCAGAACCGTTGCCGTGTTCGCGGGCGAGCATGCATTGTTTCCGATTCTGCTGATCAATCCCACGCGGCTGTCGCGCAAATCCATCGCTTTACGGGGCCGCGCCGGTGAAGAGGTGTATGCCGACGTCCCGGACGGTCAGACCGCCAGCGCTTTACTGAGAATTCCGAGCGAGCGTCGCGGCATCCTGCAGCTGGGACGCATCCGCGTTTTCACGCTGTTCCCGCTTGGCTTGACGCGAGCATGGTCCAATGTCGAGCTCGACGCGACCTGCGTGGTGTATCCCGCACCCGAGTCCGGGGTCGTACCGTTGCCCACACCAAGCGGGGGCAATGCAGACGGCGCTTATTCTGCGCAAGGAAGCGACGATTTCGCAGGGCTGCGCAAATATCAGATCGGCGATTCATTGCGACACGTCGCGTGGAAAGCGCTCGCCCGAGGACAAGTCGTTCTGACCAAGCAATTCTCCGGGATGGCCGCCGGAACGCTATGGCTCGAATGGGACGCACTCTCCGCCGACATGCCAATCGAGGCGCGTATCTCCAGGCTCACGCGCTGGGTACTCGACGCTTCGCACAGCGGACAAACGTTTGGGTTGCGATTGCCGGCCGCGGTTTTGGCGCCGGCAGCCGGCGCAGCGCATGAAGAACACTGCCTGACCGCGCTGGCGTTGCTCGAGCCGTGATGCAAAAACCCGAGGAACTGCCGCTGCGCCGCGGCGGCATCATCTCTTTGCTCGGCGCGCTGCTGGCGGCGCTGGCAGCGCATGTTCCACATCTTCCCGTGTGGTTGTGTGCGATCGTCGTCGCACTGCTCGCCTGGCGCGGCTACTGTGCGATGCGCGGCGCCAAGCTGCCCGGCAAGTGGTTTCTGATCGGCATGACGGTGATGGGAACCGCGGCGATCCTGGTGAGCTACGGGCCGCGCTTCAGCCGCGATACGTCGGTTGCTCTGCTCGCTTTCATGCTTGCGCTGAAAGTGCAGGAATTGCGCGCGCTGCGCGATGCAAGCGTTGTGATATGCCTCGGCTACTTTTTGCTGATCACCGGCTTTCTGTACTCGCAGACAATCGCGACCGCGCTCTACATGTTTGCGCTGGTGATTTGGCTCACGGCGACGCTGGCGGCATTTCAAGACCGCACACGATCGACCTCACCGTTCGCGGCGCTGCGCGTCTCGGCGTTGCTGGTGGCACAAGCCGTGCCGCTGATGATCGCGCTGTTCTTGTTATTCCCGCGTGTGCAGGGCCCGATCTTCGGATTTCCACAGGCGACTTCCGCCGGCGTGACGGGGCTGTCCGACACGATGTCGCCCGGCAGCTTGAGCAGCTTGGGCTTGTCCGACGACGTCGCGTTCCGCGTGCACTTCAACGCGGCGCCGCCGAAGCCGCGCAATCTCTATTGGCGCGGACCGGTGATGTGGGACTTCGACGGGCGCACGTGGACCATCGGCGGCGCCTCCACCACCGCCACCGAAGGCATGCACTACCAGGCCGACGGCCCGCCGATTCGCTATGCGGTGACCCTGGAACCGCACTACATGCGCTGGATGTTCGCTATCGACTTGCCCTTCGTCGCACCGCCAGACACGCACATCACGAACGATTATCAGCTGCTGGCGTCGCGACCGATCCGCAACCGCATCCGCTACGAGATCAGCTCGAACCTCGCCTATCGCTACGGACTCGACGAGAAAACCGAGATACTGCAGCGAGCGTTGCGCCTCCCCACCGGCTACAACGAAAAAACGCTTGCGCTCGCGCGCGAGCTGCGCATGCGCGCCTCGAGCGACCGGGAATTGATCGACGCCGTTCTCAATCGTTTCCGGACCGAGCTGTTCTTCTACACGCTGGTGCCGCCCGAGCTCGGCCGCGATTCGGTCGACGAGTTTCTGTTCGTCACGCGCCGCGGTTTCTGCGAACACTATGCATCCGCATTCGTCGTGCTGATGCGCGCGGCCGGTATTCCCGCACGCGTGGTAACCGGATATCAGGGGGGCGAGATGAATCCCTTGGGCGACTACATGATCGTCCATCAGGCCGACGCGCACGCGTGGGCGGAGGTCTGGTTGAAAAACGAAGGCTGGGTTCGAGTCGACCCCACCGCCGCCGTCTCGCCCGCAAGAATTCAAGCCGGATTATTTGCCGCGCTGCCCGCCGACTATTCGCTGCCGATCGGCATGCGCAACGACTTTCCGATGTTGCGCCAGCTGCGCTTCTCGATGGATGCGCTCGCCAATTCATGGAATCAATGGGTGCTGGGCTATACGGCCGAACGACAGATGAAGCTGCTGCGCGATGCGGGGCTGAGTACACCGACTTGGCAAACGCTGACGGTGTTGCTGATGACCACGGCGGCCGCGGTTATCGGCATGCTGGCGCTAACCATTTTATGGCGCTTGCGCAGCAGACCGCGCGATTCGGTCGGGCAGTCATGGCGCCTGTTCTGCCGTAAGCTCGCTCGACGCGGCAGCGAGCGCGCTCCGTCCGAAGGTCCACGCGATTTCGCGCGGCGCGCAGCGCAGGAGCAGCCGGCCCGGCACGCGCAGATCGAGACGATTGCAGCTCTGTACATGAAGTTGCGCTACGCCGGGGAAACCGAGAAACCAGAGGCGCGCCGGCTGCGCGCGCTCGTGCGGCAATTTCGCTAGATCGCGGCAGACGCCAGAGCGGTACGTCGCTATCGAGCGCTGCACGCCGCAAGATTCTGCACAGCGTTGCAACCGCTTTCCGTTAGACCGGCTACACGCCTTGCGCTGGAAGATAGTGCAGCGGGTCGACCGGCTTACCGAGCCGGCGGATCTCGAAGTGCAGCGCGACCCGGTCGGTATCACTGTTGCCCATCTCCGCGATCTTCTGACCCTTGCTCACGTGCTCTCCTTCTTTCACCAGAAGTGCGCGGTTATGAGCGTAGACGCTGAGATAAGTGTTGTTGTGCTTGATGATGACGAGCTTGCCGTAACCGCGCAGGCCGCTGCCGCTGTACACCACTTTTCCGGCTGCGCTGGCCAGCACCGGTTGGCCCGCAGATCCTGCGATCGCGAGCCCTTTCGGATTGGTCCCCTGATTGAACAGATGCAGCACTTTTCCGCTCGATGGCCATACCCATTGCACGCCATCGGTCAACGCGGCGCTGTCGCGCTTGGCGGTGGCCGCCGGAACATCCGGCTTCGCAATCGGCGGCAGCGCAGGTGCAGGAATAGCCGCGACCGGTCCAGGTGCGACACCCGCCGGTTTCGGAGGCAACGCCACGGAAGTCGACGGGCGAGGCTCGCTGACGGCGTCCGTCGGCGCTGGCTTATTGTCCGATGAGGGCGCTGTCCCAGGATCCTGCATCAGTTGCAGATACGCTTCATCGGAGTAAGGCGCTTTGATACCTTTAGGTTCCGACTTCAGTGCAGGCGGCGGCTCTAATGGTAGTCCCCCGATCACCGGACTCGGCGCGGCGCGCGTAATCGGCGCGTCCGTGTCTGCGACGTCCGGCTTCCATCCCGGTGGTGCGCGCACGCGCAACTGCTGATCGATTTTGATCACGTTCGGATCGCTCAGGTGATTCCACACTGCGACATCTTTGTAATCGAGCCCGTGATCCAGCGCGATGCTGAAGAGCGTATCGCCCCGCTTGACCTTATAGAACTCAGGACGCCAATCGCCTTCCGCAGCATCCGATAGCGCGGTGCTGGCGTCCACACCTGAGACAGGCTTGGGCGGAGACACCGGCGCCGACTTCGCACTTGGCGCCGGCGGCGGCTTCGCATCGCCTGATACGGCCCCACCGGGCGTACGCGGATCGCGCGTCGAATCGCGGCCCGGCGGCGCCTGCAAAGCAGCGTCTGTTCGCGACCGTCGATAATCATCGACCGTTCGCTCGCCGATGGGCGCTTGCGTATCCGCGCAGCCGCCAAGAACGATCGCAAACACCAGCAGTGGTGCGTATATATCCAGCTTGCGGGCAACCACGTCCGCTGTGAGGATGTCGCGGCCGTTCATGTCGTCGTCCCTGGAATCAAAGGCACGAAACGTACGGCCTCGAGGCTCTGTCGATCGAATCCGGTCTCGGTGCGCGTGATCAACATGAGATGCTGATCCTGACTGCCGAGCGGCATGATCAAGCGTCCGCCGGGCGCGAGCTGTTGCAACAGCGCATCTGGAACGTGGGTTGCAGCGGCTGCCATGACGATCGCGTCGTACGGTGCGAATTCATTGAGACCGTCGTGGCCATCGACATGCTTGACGCGTACGTTGGTGATGCGAAGCTCGCGAAAGTTGCGGCGCGCGCGCATCAGCAAAGATGAGATCCGTTCGACTGAAAACACCTGCTTCGCGACGCGCGACAAGATCGCCGCCTGATATCCGCAGCCGGTGCCGATTTCGAGAACCTTGGTAAGCGGGCCGCCGGCACGCGCGAGCTCGATCATGCGCGCGACCACCCACGGATTCGAGATCGTCTGGCCGAAACCGATCGGCAATGCGATGTCTTCGTAGGCGCGATGTGCCAACGCCTCGTCGACGAAGATGTGGCGCGGCACTTCGCTGATCGCATTCAGCAGGACTTCGTCACGTATCCCTTCCTCGCGCAATCGCTGCACCAGCCGCATGCGCGTGCGCTGGGATGTCATCCCGATGCCGGGGTGGCGATTGCTCATCGAGATCGGATGCGGGACTGGCACGCCGCCGGCTACTTGCCGGCGACCTCCGAGTTGACCGTGGGTGCCGAGGGCTTCGGCGCATCCAGCGCCAGCCAATTGCGCACCGCATCGAGCTGGGTGTAGTGCGTAAGGTCGATCTGCAGCGGCGTGACCGACACGAATCCATTTGCTATCGCATGAAAGTCGGTGCCCTGCCCCGCATCTTGCGCGTCACCGGCGACACCGATCCAATATACCGTCTCGCCGCGCGGGTTGGTCGAGCGCACGACGCCTTCCGCTTTGTGGCGACGTCCGAGTCGCGTGACCTGCACGCCGCGCAACTGCGATTCCGGTACATCGGGCACGTTCACGTTCAACAGAACCGGGTGCTGAAACGGCCGGTGCTGGAATCGCTGCACGAGGCCGACGATGACGCGTGCGGCAGTAACAAAGTTGCCGGCAGCCTTGCTCGCCAGCGATACCGCAATCGAAGGAATGCCGAGAAGAAAGCCTTCGGTAGCAGCCGCGACAGTGCCGGAGTAGATCGTGTCGTCGCCCATGTTGGCACCATGATTGATGCCGGACACCACCATGTCGGGCAAGCGATCGAGCAAACCGGTAACCGCCAAATGCACGCAGTCGGTCGGCGTGCCATTGACATACGAGAAACCGAGATGGGATTTGCGGACGATCAGCGGGCGGTCGAGCGTAAGGGAATTACTGGCGCCGCTGCGATCGCGCTCGGGTGCCACGA
Source organism: Burkholderiales bacterium (assembly GCA_038240725.1). GTDB lineage: Bacteria > Pseudomonadota > Gammaproteobacteria > Burkholderiales > SHXO01 > SHXO01. Next base: position 17,548 of record JBBRGM010000033.1, read on the forward strand.
CGACGATGTCGGCAACCGCTGAGAGCGTCTCGGCGAGTATGGCAAGCCCCGGTGCAAAATAGCCATCGTCGTTACTGAGCAGAATGCGAGGCCGTCCGAGCCTCGGGTCGCTCACTGCCGCGCTGTTTACCGCCGGGGTGTCTACCGCCGGGGTGTCTACCGCCGGGGCGCTCACCATCGACCGTGTCTCTCGGCGCGCGGGCTCGTCATTCCGCGCAACCGGAAGGCTCGGTCCGATCGGTACATCGCGTGAGTTGCATTCGGAGTCGATCTAGGTGTGGCGAAACGAGCATGAAAGATTATATACGACGGGTTGGTTGCGCAGTGATTTGCGCCTACCGATTGCAGGCGGGCGCGAAGCGATTGTTGGATTTTGCGCACTGCCTCGAACCGATGCGCCGCATGTGTGCATCGCTGGCAGGTCGAACCCGCTGCGCTGCTGAAGCACGCGCCGCAAATAAAAAAGGCCGGAGACGGGCTCCAGCCTTATTGATGTTTCTGGTCGGGGCGAGAGGATTTGAACCTCCGACCCCTTGCACCCCATGCAAGTACGCTACCAGGCTGCGCCACGCCCCGACGTTGGTATTCGACTGAATATACGGCATTTCTACTATATTGCGGTATCACGCAGTGTCGCGTAATCTCAGCCCCAATGGTACCTGGATGGTACCTGACTGACGATCCCCATGACACAGCTTGCTAATCGACTCACCGAGCGCACCCTTCGAAGTTTGAAGCCGAAGCCTGGTGCAGCTTATGACCGCCCCGACGGTAACGGGCTCTACATTCGAGTGGAACCTTCAGGGTCGAAGGTGTTCTGGCTTCGTTACCAACTGGACGGTCGACGTCGGCGCTGGGTGCTAGGCCATTACGATGAAGCAGGCCTGAGTTTAGCAGACGCGCGAGAGAAACGTAATGATGCGCAAAAGCTGTTGCGACTTGGGCTCGATCCCTTCGAGCATGATCAGCATCAAAGGAATACGGCGAAGCTTGCCGCTCAATCTACGCGGCGTGTCGAAACAGATTCCGCGCGACGGGATGCGCGGACATTTGACTGTTTGGTCGAGCAGTTTTGCTAGCATGAGCTACCAGTTATCCATAAGAATCCTAGCTTGGGGAGACTGTTGCTTCGCAAGCACTTCTCG
>JBBRGM010000034.1:0-17677 GCA_038240725.1 Burkholderiales bacterium
GTCGAATGGTTCGCCTCGCGCATCGCAGCCGAGCGTGCGTACGCAGCGGTTGCGCCGCTACAAGGGGCGCTGCCCTTCTGGCAGCGTCCGATAGCAGAGCTGCCGTTCTTTCTGCGCGCACATCAGCTCGAGACCGGTGGCGATTGGGGCGGGCTGATCACATTGACCGACGAATGGTCCAAGGTCGACAGCGAGAGTGCGGAGGCGTGGTTATTTCGCGGCCGTGGCTTAGCCGAAACTCAAGATCCGTCATCTGCGCGGCGCGCGTTGCAACGCGCGCTGGCACTGGATCCGGTATACAGTGCAGCGCTCTTGCAACTTGGCCGGCTGTCAGCACACTACGGCGCGCTGGAAGAAGCCAACGATGCGCTGGTTCGACTGAATCTATTGAACCCAAAACTGGCGCATTGTCTGGCCATCGAAATGCAGACGGACGGCACGCCCGAAAATGAAGCTGCGGTCGATTCATGCTCCGCGATTTAGCTAAACGGCCGCCTCCGCGATTTCGCCCATGAATGCCATGCGCACTAGCGTTGTAAGTTTTGCACTGTTGGCAGGCGTGGCGTCGGCCGGCAATGCCAACAGCGCAAGTGACTTTCCGACGCTCGACCGTGTGATGTTCGTGGAGAGCTGCACGCGCGATCACCCGGATCGGCCGCATCAAGAAATGATCTACAAGTGTTCCTGCGCAGTCGATGTCCTGGCATCCGATCTCAGCTACGATGAGTTCGTCGAGCTCTCGACTGCGATGGACGCCGGCCAGATCGCCGGAGAGCGCGGTACGGCCGTGCGCGATAGCGAACAGGGCAAAGACATGACCAAGCGGTTCAAAGCCGCGCGCGCGAAGGCGTTCGACAGCTGCTTCATCAAGTAGCGCGCCTGCGCTACTTGATTTCAGTCTTCCTGGAGGACGCTGCAGATGTATCGCGACATGCCTTCCGTTTTAAGTCTGCTGCTCGTCGGTGCCCTGTCGTTTCCTATCCTCACTGCAGCGGCCGACGTCAATTCCGATTCCGATGCGAGCGAGAGCTGGCAGCTCGTCCGCCGCAGTCTGTTCGGCGATCGCACGATCCACAATGATGCAAACCGCCGCGACGGCACCGGCGAGGTGATCAACTTGCGTGCGCCCGGGCGTGCTCAGGACGCCGCCGTCGTTCCCGTTGCGATTTCGATGAGCATCGGGCAGACGCCGCAGCGGTTCATACGCACGGTGTATCTGGTTATCGATCGTAATCCCTCGCCGGTGGCCGGCATCTTCAATTTCACCACTGACAGCGGCAAGGCAGACATCGAAACGCGCGTGCGGGTTGAGGACTACACCTGGATGCGCGCAATTGCAGAGATGAATGATGGCAGCCTGTTCATGAGCGCGCGGTATGTAAAGGCAGCAGGCGGATGTTCGGCACCGAACGGCAGCTCCCCGGACTTCGATGCATTTACGCCTAGACTCAAGCTGAAGCTGGATGCATCGACGACTGCCGGCAAACCGAGCCTGGCGCAGCTCATGATCCAGCATCCCAATTCATCCGGACTCGCGCGCGATCAGCTGACGCAACTCTATATTCCAGCCTATTACGTTCGAACCATCGAAGTCACGTACGCAGGCAAGCCGGTGATGAGCGCACAGATCGACTTTTCCATCAGCGAAAATCCGAATTTCCGTTTCTGGTTCGTACCGCACGAGTCTGCCGAACTGAAAGCCGTGGTAGTCGACACGAAGGAACGCCAGACCGACGGGGCCCTTAAAGTCGAGCTGCAATAATCGGTAGGAATCGCCTCGATCAGTCCCAGCGGTCGTCGCGCACCTGCACGATGCCGTCGACTACTCGAATCGGGAAAGTAGCTGTCGCTTCGAAAGCCGGGGGACTCAGCGCGTCGCCGGTCTTGATCGAAAAACGCGCGCCATGACGTGGACAGACGATCTGGTCGCCTTCGATGCGCCCACCGGTAAGAATACCGCCATCGTGCGTGCAGACGTCTTCGATGGCGTAGTACTCATCGTCGATGTTGAACACGGCTACCTGCGCGCCGTCCACATCCACGACGCGATGATTGCCGGCTGAAAGATCGGCAGTCGCGCACACGTCGACCCAGTCGCTCATGGCTAAGGCGGTGATCGGTGATTAGTGATCGGTGATCAGGACTAACCGGAAAACCCACAATCAAACTGCTATGACTTCGATGTCAGGGTCGAGTTGGCGCACCAAGCCTTCGATGCCTGCGAGCGTGCCGGAGATCGAACTGGGGCAGCTCCCACACGCGCCCTGGTAGTGAACGCGCAGCACGTTGTCTTCGAGGCCGAGGATATGCAGATCGCCGCCATCCCCTTGCAAATACGGGCGCACCTGTTCGTCGAGTAACTGGCGGATCGCCGCGAGCTTCTCGTCGTCTTCTTCCGGATCGGCAACGCCCATCCGATCGCCATCGATCTCGCCGGCGCCTTGATTGATTAGCTCGGCTGACTTTTCCTGTGCCGACGGCGCATCGCGCACGGGCACGGCGATCTCGCGCAAGAGCTCCGGCCAATGCGCTTTTCCACTCTGCGTGACGGTGATCCAGTGATCGACGTAGAACACATTGGTCACGTGAGGAATTGCGAACAACGCCTCGGCCAACGGATCGCCTGCTGCCTGTTGCGCATTCTCGAACGATTTACTCACGCCGTAGGTCAACGGTTCGCGCAGGACGAACTTGCGCGCGTTTGGGTTGGGCGTGAATTCGATTTCGGCGATTCTTGGCATGCGAGTGTTCTAGTTAAACGGCGGCATCCGAGGCCGGCCGTACTGGCGGCAATCCCATCGGATCCGCGTCGCCTTCGGTGGAGGCGATCTGTTCATTATGAAAAGCGGCGTGCAGCGTATGCCACGGCAGTATCGCGCACTTGACGCGTGAGGGAAGGTCCTTGACGCCGGCAAACACCGTAAGGCGACCGAGCTGATTCGGCTTGGCCGCATCGAGCTTGCCGGTCGCCATCTCGCGGAACTGCCGCACCAGCGCCTCCGCGTCCTCGATCGACTTGCCCTTTACGTTGGTCGTCATCATCGACGCAGACGCAGTGCAGATCGCGCAGCTCTCGCCTTCGAACGCGACACCTTCGATGTTCCTGCCATTCAGACGCAGCGAGACCCAAATGCGATCGCCGCATAATGGATTCACACCTTCAGCGCGATGACTCGCGTCGCTCAGCGTGCCCCAATTTCGCGGCTTCTTGTTGTGATCCAGGATGATTTCCTGGTAGAGCTGCTTGCTGTCCATCAACCGAACATCTTCTGCACGCGGCGCAAACCGGCGATCAGCTGATCGATCTCGGCGTACGTGTTGTAGAAGGCGAACGACGCCCGCGCCGTCGCGGGAATGCCGAAGCGCTGCATAACCGGCTGCGCGCAATGATGCCCGGTGCGCACGGCCACGCCCTCTTCGTTGAGGATCGTGCCGACATCGTGCGGATGCACGCCGGAAACGGTGAACGACAGCACCGACGCTTTATCCGCGGCGGTTCCGACGATGCGAATCCCCGGCAGCGTTTGCATCTCTTTCGTTGCGTATGCGAGCAGATCTTGTTCGCTCGCCGCGATCGCGTCGATGCCGATTTCGGTTACGTAATCCACCGCGGCGCCGAGCCCGATAGCGGCGGCGATCGGCGGCGTGCCGGCCTCGAACTTGTGCGGGATGACGTTGTAGACCGTCTTGTCGAAGCTCACCGACAGAATCATGTCGCCGCCGCCCTGGTAAGGCTGCATCTTTTCCAGCCACTTCGCCTTACCGTAGAGAATACCGATGCCGGTCGGACCGTAGAGCTTGTGCGCGGAGAAGCAATAGAAGTCGCAGTCCAGATCCTGCACATCTACCGACATGTGCGGAATGGCCTGCGCGCCGTCTATCAGAAACGGGACACCGAGCGCATGCGCCGTAGCAATCATCCGCTTGACCGGATTCACCGTCCCCAAAGCATTTGATACGTGCGTTACCGCGACCAGCTTGGTGCGATCGTTGAACAGCCTCTCGTATTCTTCAAGTACGAGCTCACCCCGATCGTTGCATGGGATGATGCGCAGACGAACGCCCTTCTCGTCGCGCAGCATTTGCCACGGGACGATGTTGGAGTGATGCTCGAGCTGCGAGATGATGATCTCGTCTCCTTCGCGCAAAAACGCGCGGCCGAACCCATGCATTACCAGATTGATGGCGTCGGTGGTGCCGCGCGTGTAGATCACTTCGCGCGATTCGGGGGCATTGATGAACTTTTGAATCTTCTCCCGCGCCCCTTCATAGGCCGCAGTAGCAACTTCGGACAAGTAATGCACACCTCGATGGATGTTGGCGTGTTCCGTTGTCTGGTAGCGGATCAACCGATCGAGCACCGGTTGCGGCATTTGACTGCTGGCAGCATTGTCCAAGAATGCCAGTGGCTTGCCATTCACAGTCTGGCGCAAAATCGGAAAATCTGCGCGCAGGCGTTCGATATCCGCACTCGACAACGCATTCGTTTGCACGGGCGTTTCGCGTCTTGCAAGTCCGGGACTGTTCATTGCGATTCCTTACTTTGCGTTTGCTTGAGCACGAAGTCTTCAATACGAGCAACGAGCGACGGGATTGCGATGCGTTCGACGACTTCAGCGGCGAATGCAAAGGTCAGCAGGTTGCGCGATGACGCGTCGGATAAGCCACGGCTCTTCAAATAGAACACTTGTTCCGCGTCGAGCTGGCCGACTGTCGCGCCGTGCGCGCATTTGACGTCGTCTGCGAAGATCTCGAGCTCTGGCTTGGTATCGATCGAGGCGCGATCGCTCAACAAAAGATTTCGGCTCTGCTGACCGGAGTCGGTCTGCTGCGCGCCGGGGCGCACCAGGATCTTGCCGTTGAACACCGCATGCGCAGCGCCGCCGGCAATGCATTTGTGCAACTGACGGCTGCGCCCATGCGCCGCGCCGTGATCGAACACGCTGTGCGTGTCTGCGAGCTGGCGTCCGGAAATCACCGCGACACCGTCGAGCTGCCAGTCCGCGCCTTCGCCGCCCTGGACGACGCCGACGTTGTAGCGCGAAAGGCGCGCTCCCAGCGCTACGCTGACGCTTGAACACTTGGCGCCGCGCGCAAGCAGCATGCGGCAAGTTGCGATATGAAAAGCGGCGCTGCTTTCCTGTTGCAGGCGAACGTGACGCAGCGATGCGTTTTCGCCTAGCAGGATCTCGGACACGCCGTTGGTAAACCCGCTCTCGCCATGAAGCGACGCAAATTCCTCGACGACCGTGCAGCGGCTATCGGCTTCAGCAGCGATCAGCACGCGCGGATAAGCCGCAGTGCCCGGAGTTGCCCCGAGAAACAGAATATGGATCGGGCGTTCGACGCTTGTGCCTTCGTCGACTAAGACCACAGCCGCATCGCGCAGCCACGCTGTGTTCACCGCGGCGAACGGATCTTTACGAAAATCGACGACCTGGCCCAACTGCGCTCGTACCCGCTCGTTCTGCATCGCGAGGGCGCTTGCCAGCGACGCGATCGTGATACCACCGTCTGCGAGCACGACCGAAAATTCGGGCGCGAAAAATCCGTCGACGAAGACCAGGCGACCATGCGCCTCCGAGACAACGAACGGAGCGATCGCCGATTCGATGAGCGCGGCAGGTGCATGCGCCGCCGGAAACGAGGTGCGATACAACGGGGACAGATCGGTAAAGCGCCAGTCTTCATCGCGTGTTGTCGGAACGCGCAATGCGTTCGCGTGCTCCAGCGCATCGGCGCGCAACTCGGAGAGAAACGACGGCGACCCTGCCGGCGGACGCCCCTGCGCTTCAAGCAGAGTATCGAGATAGCTTTTTTCCCTAACGTCAGTTGCCATTACGCCAGGCTCGCTACTGTCCGTCGCCGGTGCTCTTCCGACACCCAATCGTAGCCGCGTGTTTCCAGCTCGAGGGCTAGATCTTTGGCGCCGGTCTTGATGATCTCGCCGTCGTCCATAACATGCACGAAATCCGGCGTGATGTAGTTGAGGAGCCGCTGATAGTGGGTGACGAGAACGATTGCATTTTCGGACGTGCGCAGTTGGTTCACGCCCTGCGCGACAATGCGTAGCGCATCGATATCCAGTCCGGAATCGACCTCGTCGAGGATGGCGAGCTTGGGCGCGAGTATCGCCATTTGCAGGATCTCGTTGCGCTTTTTCTCGCCACCGGAAAAACCTTCATTGACGCTGCGCTCGAGAAACGCAGGATCCATGTCCAGCAGCTTCAGTTTCTCTTGCACAAAATCGTCGAACTCGAGCGGATCCAGCTCATCCGCACCACGCGCGCCTTGAATGGTGTTGTAGGCGAGCCGGAGAAATCCGGAGTTGGTTACGCCCGGCACTTCGACCGGATACTGGAAGCCCAAAAACACGCCTGCACGCGCGCGTTCTTCCGGCGCGAGCTCGAACAGGTTCTTCCCTTCGAACAGCGCCTCGCCGCCGGTCACTACGTATGCAGGATGGCCCGCCAGTACCTTCGCCAAAGTGCTTTTGCCCGAACCGTTCGGACCCATGATGGCGTGGACCTCACCGGCGCGGACCACTAAATTGATGCCTTTGAGGATCTCGATGCCGGAAACCGTCGCAGTCAACTTGCGTACATCGAGGATCGTGGCGGGATTCGCAGCCGTCATCCGACGCTCCCTTCCAATTTCAATCCGAGCAGCTTGGTGGCTTCGACCGCGAATTCCATCGGCAACTGCGTAAACACGTCTCTGCAGAAGCCGTTGATGATCATCGATACCGCGTCTTCGGCGCTGACGCCGCGCTGGGCAAAATAAAACAGCTGGTCTTCGCCGATTTTCGAGGTGCTGGCCTCATGCTCGACCATCGCGCTCTTGTTCTGCACCTGGATATAGGGAAACGTGTTGGCGCCGCATTTGTCGCCGATCAGCATGGAATCGCACTGCGAGTAGTTGCGAGCGCCGGCGGCCTTGGCGCCGATCTTCACCAAGCCGCGATAGCTGTTATTGGAAAATCCGGCGGATATCCCCTTGCTGACTATCGTGCTGCGGGTGTTCTTGCCGACGTGGACCATCTTGGTCCCGGTGTCGGCTTGTTGATGATGGTTGGTTAGCGCGACCGAGTAGAACTCGCCGATCGAGTTGTCGCCGAGCAAAATACAGGACGGATACTTCCAGGTGATCGCAGACCCGGTTTCCACCTGCGTCCACGAGATTTTGGAATCGACACCCTTGCACAACCCGCGTTTGGTAACGAAGTTGTAGATGCCGCCGACGCCGTTTTCATCGCCCGCGTACCAGTTTTGCACTGTCGAGTATTTGATTTCTGCACGCTCGAGCGCGACCAGCTCGACCACTGCAGCATGCAATTGATTCGTGTCGAACTTGGGCGCCGTGCAGCCTTCCAAATAGGACACGTGGCTGTCGTCTTCGGCGACGATTAATGTACGCTCGAACTGACCGGATTCCTGCGTGTTGATCCGAAAATACGTAGACAGCTCCATCGGGCAGCGCACGCCCTTGGGGATGTAGCAGAAGCTGCCTTCCGTGAATACCGCTGAGTTCAACGCGGCGTAAAAGTTGTCGGTATACGGCACGACGCTGCCCATGTACTGCCGCACGAGATCCGGATATTCGCGCACCGCTTCCGAAAATGAACAGAACACGACGCCGACTTCGGCGAGCCGATGTTTGTACGTCGTCGTCACCGACACGCTGTCGAAGATGACGTCGACCGCAACCCCAGCCAGCGCTTTCTGCTCGTGCATCGGCACGCCGAGCTTTTCGAACGTGCGACGCAATTCAGGGTCGACTTCGTCCATCGAGTTGAGCTTCTTCTTCGCCTTAGGGGCGGAGAAATAACTGATGTCCTGAAAGTCGATCTTCGGGTACTTCACATTGGGCCAGGTCGGCTCGGGCATCGTCAGCCAGTGACGATACGCCTGCAGCCGAAAGTCGAGCAGCCATTGCGGCTCGTTCTTCTTCTGCGATATGTGGCGGATGACGTCTTCGCTCAAACCCTTCGGCACGGTGTCGGATTCGATATCCGTCACGAAGCCGTGCTTGTAGGGCTGATTGACGAGATTCTGGAGCGCTGCGCTGCTCATCGTGCTGACCTATTGGTGTAGGGGTGTGCGAATGTGCAACTGCTCATTTGGTTCGACCGTGCCGTTCTCTGCACGTTCCGACACATCAGATGCTGAAACTTTCCCCGCAGCCGCATTGATTCTTGGCGTTCGGGTTCTCGAACTTGAACGACTCTTTCAAGCCGTCACGCCCAAAATCGACGGTTGTCCCGTCTAGATATTTGAGCGCTTCTTTATCGATGACGATCTTCGCATCGTGAGATTCGAAGTAGGCATCGTTCGCGCCGATGTCGTCGGCATAGTCGAAGGTGTAGGCCAAACCGGAGCAACCTACGGTCTTCACCCCAAGGCGCAGACCTACGCCCTTCCCGCGCTTGGCGAGCGACTTCTTAATTTGCAGAGCAGCGTTTTCGGTTAGCGTGATGGACATTTCTCTGCCACTCCATTCAAGCCGTAATCGCCGGTTCGGTGCGCTCGCGGGGGGTTCGCTGATCCTTCAGCTCGATCACCTTGCTCTCGTCCGCTTTGGCCTTGACCACCATCTGCGCGAGCGTGACCGAATTCAAGTATTCGAAGATTTTCTCGTTCAGACTGGCCCATAGGTCATGCGTGATGCACTTGCGCTCGTCTCGGCAATTCTCGCGGCCGCCGCACTGTGTCGCATCGATCGGCTCATCGACCGCACGAATGATTTCCGCCACCGTCACGTCCTGCGTCTTGCGAGCCATGGTGTAGCCGCCGCCGGGACCGCGAACGCTCGCGACGAGCTCGCGCCGACGCAACCGGCCGAACAGTTGCTCGAGGTAAGACAGAGAGATCTTCTGGCGCTCCGAGATTTCCGCCAACGTGACGGGCCCCTCCGAATCGTTCAGCGCCAGGTCGATCATGGCGGTGACGGCAAAGCGCCCCTTGGTTGTCAATCTCATCTTCGTGCTCCTCGGTAATCTTAATAATTCAATGCGTTGATCGCCGGCTATAGTTGACGAACCAAGTCAACTTTACAATACCCGAATCTTTCAGTCAACCATTCTAAAGGCGTAGTTGGGGGCGGCCCGGCTCAAAGCAACTTGGAGGGCTACGGAGGAGATTTGGAAGATCTCCCACCGGATGCTTAACGTCCAGAGCGGCCTTTCTGCGCGGCCGTCAGGATGCCGCGCAAAATGCTGACTTCGTCTCGTTCCAGACGTGTTCGCTGAAACAGGCGCCGCAGTCGCTGCATGAGGCGCTTAGGACGATTGACGTCGAGAAACTCGATGTCATACAGCGTTCGTTCCAGATGCTCGAACATCAATTCGATGTCTTCATACGGCGCGGCATTGAATCCCTCGTGGGCATAGCTCACTATTCCGTGCAGCGCTTGCCGTACTTCATAGACGAATATCTGGACGGCAGCAGCGAGATTCAATGATGTGAAGTCCGGATTGGTCGGAATCATCGAGATAACGCTGCAGCGGCTGACTTCTTCGGCGGTCAATCCGTGTTTTTCTTGTCCGAATACCAGTGCGACGGGCGCTTGACGCGACTCGTCGATCAACCGCGCCCCAGCTTCCCTCGGGGTCAATACTTCATGCGACAGATCGCGGCTGCGTGCGGTGCAAGCCACGGCAAACACCGTCCCAGCCAGTGCCGTGTCCAGTGAGTCGCACACGCGAGCGTTTGCCAGCAGATCGTCTGCGCGCGTCGCAAGTGCATCGGCTTCCGGGTCGGGAAAGCGTCTCGGCTGCACCAGGTACAGCGCAGTGACGCCCATCGTTTTCATCGCGCGCGCGGCAGCACCGATGTTGCCTGGATGCGTGGTACCGCACAGAACGACGCGTACGTTATCGAGCGGTGAAGCAGCCGGCATGAGTTAGAATTCGCGCTTCGCTCTTTAAACTGCGGGAACCATCGAGATGTATCTGCAACACCCCATGGTTAATATCGCCGTGAAAGCCGCACGTCGCGCTGGGCGCGTTATTACGCAAGCGTCCGGCAATCTCGACGTGCTGACGGTGCGGCACAAAAGCTTGAACGACCTGGTGTCGGAGGTAGATAAGGCGGCCGAAGACGCGATCATTTCAACGCTCAAATCCTCGTACCCGGAGCATGCGATTCTAGCAGAAGAGAGTGGCGCGACCGGCGAGTCTGAGTATGTGTGGGTAATCGACCCGCTCGACGGCACCACCAACTTTCTCCACGGATTTCAGCAGTATTGCGTCTCGATCGCCCTCGTGCACAAGGGAGTGATCAGCCACGCAGTGATCTACGATCCAACGCGCAACGATCTCTACACCGCATCGCGCGGACGCGGCTCTTATCTGAACGACAAGAGGCTGCGCGTATCGCGTCGCGACAAACTACTCGATGGTCTTATCGGTACGGGATTTCCATTCCGCATGTTCGAGCACACCGACGCCTACGTCGGCATGCTCAAAGATCTGATGACCAAGACCGCCGGCGTGCGTCGCGCGGGCGCGGCAGCGCTCGATCTCGCAAATGTTGCAGCCGGACGATTAGATGGATTCTGGGAAATCGGCTTGGCGCCGTGGGATATGGCTGCGGGGTGTCTGATGATTACCGAGGCCGGCGGACTGGTCGGCGATCTCGAGGGCAACGAAGGTTTCATGCAGACCGGCAACATCGTTGCCGGCAGCCCGAAAATTTTCTCGCAGTTACTGCAGACGCTCGAGCCGCACCTGACTGCAAAGCTTCGCAGCGGCTATCAGAAGCCGGTCGCGGACAGTTAGCTCGCAGATCGGCCGGTTACCTGGCGGCACGTCCGGCCGGTTCCGGCATTGCGCTCAGTTTCCGGATTGCGTAATGAACCGGTTCTTCAAAGAGCGCAGCCGATTCAGCACGCCACGGCCGAATGAAGTCAACTCGGCTACGCGCGTATCGATCACCTTGTGGCGTTCGAGCAGCGCAGGCGAACTGCGATATTCGGCGTAGCGCGTGATCGCGGAGTTCAAATGCTGCAGCATGAGCGCGAGATTAACCGGCTTGTTCAAGAACCGATAGATCTGCGCTTCGTTGATGAGATGGATCACCATCTCCGAATCGGACGCACTGGTCAGAACAATGACTAGAATCTGCGGGTACTTCTGCTTGAGCAGATTGAACAAAATTAAGTAATTTTCGAATTCCGCATCGATGTCGGCGACGAACACAGCGACTTCTTGCGTCGCCAGCTGTTCCAACGCTTGCTCGATTCCAGACGCATAAAGTAAATCATAGGAGTCGGCGAGGCTGCGGCCGATTGCCTGGTACAACCCGGCACGCTCATCGAGCACAAGGATCGACGCGTCGATCGCCGGCGGCGCGCCCGTTGGCGCCAGGCGATTCAACTGATGCTGACCGATCCCGACTGCTTCCGTGATGACCTGCTGCAGTTCCTGGTTATCCCACGGCTTGCTGATGAAGCGGTACACCTCGCCTTCGTTTATCGAACCGACGATCGAGGCCAGATCGGAATAGCCCGTCAACAACACCCGCACGCTGTCCGGCGAAAGGTCGCGCGCCCTGCGTAACAGCTCGACCCCCTGCATTCCCGGCATGCGCTGATCGCTGACGATAACCGGAATCTTGAATTTCTCGATGAACTCGAGCGCTTCATGGCCGTTTGCCGCGGTAAGCACGTGGTACTTGGCGCGGAAGATCATCTTGAGCGCCGTGAGAATGCGCTCCTCATCGTCGACGAAAAGAATGCGAGGACGCGGCGTCGAAGTGATCTGTGGATCGCTGATCGATGCGTAGCCGACTTGCGTTGGATCGCCGTTCTGCGCCTCCTGTGGCCGCGCAAGCGTGCGCAGCTTACGTGCTGCGCTGAGCGCGCCGATCGGAGTGCGCGGCGCTTCGGCCGGCATGTCAGGGCGATGTGGATATGCCGCATGCAAATCGTCAGGCAGCGCGCGGAATAGCGCTTCGCGAAACTCGCGTGCGTTATTGAAGCGATCGTCGGGGGATTTCCCCAGCGCCTTTTGAATGACCCAGTCGGCCGCCGGCGGCAGCAGTGGATTCAATGTAGACGGATCAGCGGGCGTCTCGTACAGAATTTTGTTCATGATCTGACCGCTGCTATCGCCCGCGAACGGCTTCACGCCCGTTAGCAACTCGTACAACAGCACGCCGGCCGAAAACAAATCGGCTCTGCCGTCCGGCGTATCGCCGAGATACTGCTCAGGCGACATGTAACTCGGCGTGCCGAGCATGTGGCCGTGCTGGGTAACGTTCGAGGCGTCGATGCGCGCGATGCCGAAATCAGTGACCTTGATGTTGCCCTCGCGCGTAACCAGCAGGTTGCCGGGCTTGATGTCGCGATGGATAACGCCCTGGGCGTGCGAGTACGCGAGCGCCTCGAGCAGCTGTCCTACGATCTCTCGAACACGCGTCAGCTCGGTCTTGAGCCCTTCGCCGAGATACGCTGTCAGCGGCTTTCCCGGGACGCACTCCATGGCGATGAAACAATAGTCACCCTCTTCGCCGTATTCGTAGACTTGCACGACGCTCGCGTGCGCCAGGCGCGCGGCCGCTTGCGCTTCGCGTTTGAAGCGGCGCAGGACTTCTTGCTTCGTATCGAGTTCCAGCCGGCTTTGATCGACCAGCTTGAGGGCGATGGTCCGATGCAGGATCGGATCCCAGCCCTCGAAGACGGTCGCCATGCCGCCTTCGCCCAATATTCCGCGGACCTCGTAGCGTCCGATAAAAAGCGGGATATTCATGATGACTGTCGTCCCCGCGGGATGATGACGCTCAAGCCGCCAGTGCTTGCGGCGTACCCGCTTTCACCGGCAGAAAAACGGAGAACGTAGTGCCCTTACCGACAACCGAATTGACCAGGATGCGGCCGCCGTGCTCCTGCACTATTTTGTATGCGATAGCCAAGCCGAGCCCGGTGCCTTGGCCTACGTCCTTGGTCGTGAAGAACGGATCGAAGATCTTCGGCAGAACGTCTTTTGCGATGCCATGGCCATTATCGGATACGTCGACCCGCACTTCGCCGTTGGCACTAGGCGAAGTGGCGATGGTGAGCTCGCCTTGCGCATCGCCGGTCGCTTGCGCTGCATTGGTGATCAAGTTCAAGAACACCTGATTGATCTGCGACGGCGAGCATTCGACCAGAGGAATCTCAGCGAGTCGCCGATTCAGAGTTTTGTGCTTGACCATGTTGCGTGCGATCACAAGCGTGCTCTCGATGCCTTCGTTGAGATTGAAGCGCTGCAGCTTGCTGCGATCGAGCCGGCTGAAATTCTTGAGGTTGAGAATGATCTCGGAAATCTGATCGATACCATGGAGTCCGTCAACGGCAAGCTGCGTAAGCTCGCCGTCGCTCGACTCTGCGCGGAACGCCGCCATCATCGTGGAGACTTTGGCAAATTGCGCCGACAACGTCTCATCCGGCGCATCGCCGCGCTCGAGCATCTCGATGAGCCGGTGACACTCGGCCCCGATGTTCTCCATCAGCGGCAGCCGCTCTTTAACCGATGACAAGCTGGACTTGAGATACGCCAGTGGCGTATTGATTTCGTGCACGATACCGGCGACCATCTGGCCGAGCGAGGACATCTTCTCGGTTTGAATCAGCATGAGCTCGGATTCTTTCAGGTGCCGCAGCGCATTCGACAATTCCTTCGTGCGATCCTGCACGCGCTGCTCCAGCCCTTCGTTGGCGGCAGTCAGCGCGTCGTTGGTCTGATTGATCTTGACGTAGCTGCGTCCCAGCTGCCAGACCACGTAGCCGAGAAACACGAGTAGCGCGGCGGAATAGAACACCAGATACACACGAAATTGTTCTTTTTGCTCGGCGGATGCCTGAAACGCACGATCGTATGCGGCATTGGTCGAGCTAATGCGCGGTGAGGTCGGCAGCAATTCGATCTGATTGGCGATTTGCGTGACGCCGGGCTCTTGCTGCAATAGCAGACCAACCGACTGTCCCAGTCCGGACAGCGGCGTGCGCAACGATTCCGGATATTGATCCGCGCTCTGAGCGAGCAGCGTGGTCGCGTCATTGACTGCCTTGCGCGAGACGTCGTCCGGCTGCAGATAAACGCGCGTCAATTGCGCGCTCAGCGCGGACAGCTGGCTATCGAGCCCGACCAGCCTTGGCCGCAATTTCGCGTCGGTTGCCGCAAGCTGCGATGCGGTCTGTCGTAATGCTGTGAGACTCGCGAGCAGCTCTTTCAGCGTATTGCGGAGCTGGTCGTTGGCTTGCTCGAATTGCGCTATAAGGTTCTGCTTTTCTACGAACGCGTTGCGCAATCCCGTGACGCCGACATCCAGGGAACGGTCCAGCAACGGAGTCGTCTCGGAAGTCAGGTTTTCGAGCACGCTTGCGAGGCGCGTTGCCGGGCGCTCCACAGGAGGTTCTGTCGAGAAAGGATCGCTGCGCGCGGCCGCAATGTTGCGATTCCACGCGGTGTCGACCTCCTTGAGACTGCGCAAATCGCTGCCGATCTGCGCTTGGCGGCGCAAATCGCTTCCCTGGCTCATGACGTAGAGAAACGCGAGGATTCCGACCAGGACCAGAGAGAGAACAATCCGCAGGACTTTACCGAGCATGGGTTCGATCATCAACGTGCGATTGGCCATCTGCAGAGATCAGAGACTGATGCTGCTGGCCTATCGATAAACTTTGGGGTAACAAAGTATTATCTGCAAAATGCACGTCTTATGCCACCTTTGACGATCTGTCTACCAAGACGGTCCGCCATGCCGAAAAAACTTGCTTTTCATTACCTCGCCACGCCAGCATCACGATGAAAAGCGAACCAACGCGCGCCTCCGGGACGCGATCTAGCGCTTTTTGCGGATACTGTATGATCGAAACCGTTTTCCGCAGCGATTGACATGCAATCCGAAACCGTAATGTAACGACGCTGTCTCACCCGTCGAAGCGCATGCTGGAGGCTCGGAACTCAAGTCGGTGCCGCAGTTCGTTCTACTGGTACGCCACGAAGCCAGTCCAAGTTTAGAAAGGAAATTTCATGACCGCCCAAGAGCGGGAACTGGCAGAACTAATCGTTGTAACCTTGAACCTCGAGATGAAGGCCGATGAGATCGATCCCGCCGCACCGCTGTACGGCGAAGGACTCGGACTGGACTCGATCGATATCTTGGAAATCGCGCTTGCCGTCTCTAAAACGTACGGCTTTGAGCTGCGCTCCGACGATAGCGACAACATCAAGATCTTCACGTCGCTGCAAAGTCTGAATGAGCATGTACAGGCCAAGCGAACGAAGTGAGCTCGGCTGACGCCGCGAGACCGGCTCCCCTCGCGAGGTCCATCGCACCGGCATCGCTAGCAGCGCGCAGCGCCGGGATGCGCAATTGAGCCAGGAATGGATGGACCAGCGCGAGCTGGGAACGATAGCCGCCATCCGCATCGTCGTCGGCATGATGCTTCGCGTCGGCCGCCCTCTGGCTCGGTTAACGCGCTATCCGGTCTGCCTCTACTACCTCCTGTTTTTTCCGAAAGCCCGCAAGGCCTCGCGCGACTATCTCGCTCGCGTCCTGCCGCGCGAGCCGACGTTGCGCGACATCTTTCAGCATTTCATGGCGTTCGCGACGATCGCCATGGATCGCTTTTTTCTGCTCAAAGAGCGCTACGATTTGTTCAATATCGAGCTCCACGGTGAGGACGTTCTCAAAGAAGTGCTCGAGCGCGGCCAAGGCTGTCTGTTGCTTGGCGCGCATATCGGCAGCTTCGAAGTCCTGCGTGCTCTGGGCACGACCAACCAAATCGAAGTTGCCGTGGTGATGTACCAAGAAAATGCGCGCATGGTGAATAGGGTTGCGAAGGCAATCAATCCGGCACTCGCCGAGTCGATCATATCGCTCGGACATTTCGATTCGATGCTCAAGGTGCAAGAGCGTCTTGAACGCAGCCAGTGGGTTGGGATCCTGGGCGATCGCGCATTAACAAAGGAGAGTCAGACCCGCGTACCCTTCTTGGGCGACACGGCCGCGTTCTCCACGGCAACATTTCAAATCTCGCTCGCGCTCAAGCGTCCGGTAATCTTCATGGTCGGGCTATATCGCGGCGGCAATCGCTACGATCTGCACTTCGAGAAATTGCTCGATCCGATTTCAGTCGGGCGGGCGGACCGCGCCGAGGCGATCGATCAGGCCGTGCGCGCTTATGTGCAACGATTGGAATGGTGCTGCAAAGAGGCGCCGTACAACTGGTTCAACTTCTATGACTTCTGGGACCACTCCGAGCCATGAGTGATTCTCCATCCGATGCGACGGCGGCCGTCGATTGCCGGACGGATCTGCCACACTATTCGACCGACTGCACCGCACGGCGACCGCGATGCCGATAACCTCAGTCCGCTCGGGCCTGGACGAACGCGCCGATCTTTTCCCGGCAGAACTGCTGCCGCTGTTCGATTCCCGCTTCATCGTCTCATGGGACTTGTTCGAAGAATACATAGCGCGGCTCGCGTTGCAGATCTTTCGATCGATCGGATTGGAACGCCCGTTCGAAGATGCGGCGACCGTTCGCGAGCTCGTCGGGCGCGCTCAGCTCGATCCGCTTGCCGCCCCCATCCCGGTCGCATGGATTCTGTCCATTCTCGCAGCGCGCGGCTGGATACGAGCGGAGAAGCTGGGCGCAGACGAGATTCGCTATCGAGCAGATGCGCGCCTACCCGAATTGGATCCGAACGAAATATTAGTCGCTCAACAAGCTCACGACCCGACCTGCTTGCCCTCGTACAGCATCGCTGCGCTTGCGGCCGACCAATATCCAGCAGTTCTGCGCGGACAGATCAGCGGCGAGCAGGCGCTGTTTGGCCCAGAAGGCATCAGCGCATGGGTCAAGTATTTCGCCAATACCAATCCGCTCTATGCCATCAGCAACACGGTGGGAGCGATTACCGCGCAGCGATCCCTCGCCGGCTTTCCAGGCGCGATTCTCGAGCTCGGCGGTGGGCTCGGCAGCGGCGCGCAAGCGATTCTCGACCGACTCGCGCCATCCGGTCCCGCAAAAGATATCTCGCGCTATCACTTCACCGAAATCTCCCCGTTGTTTCTCAAACGGGCGGAGCGAACGTTGAGCCCGTCGAAGGCGCGCTGCGAATTCGTTTTTTCCCGCTTGAATATCGATCGCCCGTTCTCCGAGGCCGACGTCGCGCCGAAAACCTATGCGCTCGTATACGGCGTCAACGTGCTGCACGTCGCAGTCGATCTCGAAGCGACACTGCACGAGATCAGAGAATGCCTGCAGCCGGGCGGGACCCTGGTGATTGCTGAATGCGTGCGACCGTTTCCGGATATACCGCTGCATCTCGAGCTGGTGTTCAATTTGCTCGCGTCGTTCCGCGACCCCGTTCTGGTTCCCGAATGGCGGCCCAATGGCGGCTTTCTAACCACCGAGCAATGGACCGCAGCGTTCGCCGCGAATGGATTCGACGATGTCCGCTGTTATCCGGATATCGCGAATATCCGCGATAGCTATCCGTCGTTCTCGATCGCCGCGATCACCGGCAAACGCAGGTGATCGCAGAACTGGTCATCCCGTCGGGCGGCGCCTACTTCGAGGGCCACTTTCCAGGACGGCCGATCCTGCCCGGCATTCTCGAGCTCAAACTCACCGTCGATCTTCTGAAGCGTGAGCTAGAAATAACAGCACCACTGCAAAGCATCGT
>JBBRGM010000035.1:0-17587 GCA_038240725.1 Burkholderiales bacterium
ATGCCCCGCTCTGCTGCAAAACGATTTAATCTAGCCGCGGACAATCGCCGCCGAGGGTGACGCTTCGCTAAGGTCTAGGGGCTTGGGGGCTGGGGTGACAGCCGTCAGGCCCCATTCTGCTGCAAAACGATTTAATCTAGCGGCACGCAGCGCGTGCCGCGCGCCGTAGACACCCTAGCCCCTAGCCCCCCAGTCCCTATCCCCTAGGCGAGCGAGCGTCCTCCCACACTTTGCCCTCGCGATAGCAGAAGCCCACCATGCACAGTCCCCCTATGTTAAGCACGCTCGCCGCCGACACAGACTACGACCCCGACTCGATGCCGGTCGCCAAGGCGCGCGAATACATCCGCGCGTTTCTCTCGCCTGTCACCGCAAGCGAAAGACTGCATCTGCGCGCGGCGCTCGGACGCGTTCTGGCGCAGGACATCAAGTCGACGATGAACGTGCCGGCGAACGACAACTCGGCAATGGACGGCTACGCGGTTCGTCTCGCCGATCTCATGTCGGACGGCGACGTTACGCTAAGCGTCGCAGGCAGCTCGTTCGCGGGACGGCCGTTCGATGGCGCCGCCGGGCCGAAGCAGGCGGTACGCATCATGACCGGCGGCGTTATGCCATCCGGGTTCGACACTGTGGTGATGCAAGAGCGCGTGCGGCGCGATGGCGACCGCGTTACGTTTCCCGGCAATCAGCAGAAGGGCCAGAACGTGCGCTACGCGGGCGATGACATCCGGCAGGATGCGGTGGTGTTTCCACGCGGGCAAATACTGCATCCCGCCGAGCTCGGCATGATCGCCTCGCTCGGCATCGGCGAGGTGTCGGTTTATCGCAAGTTGCGCGTTGCGTTTTTCTCGACCGGCGATGAGCTGATTCCGATCGGCACGCCGCTCGCGCCCGGCCAGATCTACGACAGCAATCGCTACACGCTGTACGGCATGCTTACTCGCCTCGGTGTCGAAGTCATCGACATGGGCTCGATTCGCGACGATCCGGCGGCGATCGAACGGGCATTCGACGATGCTGCCCATGCAGCCGATGTCGTCATCACCAGCGGCGGCGTCTCGGTCGGCGAGGCCGACTTCGTGAAGCAGATTCTCGATCGCCTCGGCGAAGTGTTGTTCTGGAAAATCGCGATGAAGCCGGGCCGGCCGCTCGCCTACGGCAAAGTCGCCGATGCGCATTTCTTCGGACTGCCGGGCAACCCGGTCAGCGCAATGGTGACGTTCTATCAGTTTGTGCGAGAGGCGTTGCTCGTGCTGATGGGCGTGACGAACGCTGCGCCGCTGCCGGTGCTGCAAGCCATCTGCACGACGGCAATTAAGAAAGCGCCGGGGCGCACCGAATTTCAACGCGGCATTCTGAGCAGCGATGCCGATGGCAAATGGACTGTGCGCGTGACGGGTAATCAGGGCTCGGGAATACTGTCGTCGATGAGTCAGGCCAACTGCTTCATCGTTTTGCCGGATGCGCAGGGCAACACGGCAGCCGGCGCGCTGGTCGACGTGCAGATTCTGGAAGGGCTGATCTGAATTGCGTGGATCAGTGATGGACGGGCACGCCTGCCGGCGCGCCCGTCCATCTGAATCAGAATCGGAGAATTCGCATCGTCGAATCAGAATCGGCGAATCCGCATCGGCGAATCAGTGGAACAGCGTGGCTGCTTTGACGACCGTGTTCCACATGCCCCAAGCCAGCGGAATTCCGACCAGTAGCCACGTCACGAAAACGATCGCCGGACTGGTGGTCGCAGCCGCCGTTGCGCGATTGGCTTGCACCGCTTGTGCAGCCGCAATCATCTTCTCGCGATCGGTTGCTTTCACCGTCGCTTCCGCTTCCAGTTGCGCCTCGGTCATGAAGTGCTTCGCCGCCACTGGCCGCACCAGCAGATTGCAGATCAATCCGATCAACAGCAGGCCGGCGAGCAAATACATCGTCACGTTGTACGCCTGCGATGCCGGCACGCCCTGGCCGATCTGATATTCGCGAATGTAGTTCACCATCACCGGACCGAGAATGCCCGCAGTCGACCACGCCGTCAGAATTAAGCCGTGAATGGCGCCGACGAAACGCGTGCCGAACATGTCTGCCAGATACGCGGGTATGGTCGCGAAGCCCCCGCCGTACATCGTCAGGATGATGCAGAAGATGCCGACGAACACAGCGATGTTGCCGATCGCACCGGCCGAAGGCGCGGACGCGTACAACGCAATGCCGAGCGCGAAGAAGATGACGTAGGTAATCTTGCGGCCGATGTAATCGGACAGCGAAGCCCAGAAGAATCGCCCGGCGATGTTGAACAGACTGAGCAGTCCGGCGAATGCGGCGCCGATGGTCGCGACTTTCGCTTTCTGTTCGGGACTGAGCGCGGACAAGCCCAGGTCGACGCCGATCAGATGGCCGCCGAATACTTCCTGCAGCATCGGCGAGGCCAT
Organism: Burkholderiales bacterium; assembly: GCA_038240725.1. Lineage (GTDB taxonomy): Bacteria > Pseudomonadota > Gammaproteobacteria > Burkholderiales > SHXO01 > SHXO01. The sequence continues at coordinate 2,433 of JBBRGM010000035.1, forward strand.
GCCGATCACGCCGATACCGGCGCTGACGTTGAGCATGAGCGCGGCCCACAGAAACCAGAATTGCGGCGTCTTGTACGCTTCGGCGACGTCGACGTTGCGCGTAGTGATCATGCCATTGCCTGCGCGTGTTTTCGGTACCCAGCCGGCCGGCTTCCAATCGGCATGCGGTATGCGATAGCCGAATGCGCCCAGCATCATCGCAATGAAATAGATCACGCCGAGCGTGACGAAGGTCTCCCACACGCCGACCGAGGTTCCCGTGGCGTAGTGCTTCATCAACCGGTCGGCAAGCGGCGCACCGATCATGGCGCCACCCCCGAATCCCATGATCGCCATCCCGGTGGCCATGCCGCGGCGATCGGGAAACCACTTGATCAACGTCGACACGGGCGAGATATAACCGAGGCCGAGCCCGATACCGCCGATCACGCCGGACCCCAGCCACATCAACCAGATCTGATGCGTATAGACACCGATTGCGGAAATCAGCAAGCCACCGCTCCAGCAGACGGCTGCGACGACGCCCGCTTTGCGCGGGCCGACGCGCTCAAGCCAGCGGCCCCAAAGCGCAGCGGAAAGACCCAGAGAGACGAAGAACAGCGTGAACATCCAACCGAGCCAGCTGATCTTCCAATCGCAGGTCGCCGCGAACACTTTCGCCAGGAAATCCATGTCGTCCGGACAGGCAATCGGCTTGGTAATGCCGATGGCACGCGACAGCGGCAGCCAGAATACGCTGAAGCCATATGCCATGCCGATGGAGAGGTGAATTGCGAGCGCGGCGGGCGGCACCAGCCAGCGATTGAAACCGGGTGCCGCGAGAATACGTTCCTTTGCAAGGATATCGGTCACGAGCGCTCTCTCCCCTTTCTATTTGTTGTGCGTCGATCCTGATCTGCGCGGGCAAATCATACCCGACCCGGCAGCGAATGGCATCGCCCGATCGAGCCTTGGCGAGGCCAGCGTTCCAATGGCGATACCGCTAGAATCTGCCGGTGAGGACGCGATGAATCCGACGACGAGGTTCCTGCCCAGCGTGCCGATCCGGCGAGCACGCGGGCGGCGGCGCTAATCGTGTCGACCACCGGCGTCATCTTGGCGGGCGGCCGTGGCACGCGCATGGGCGGCATCGACAAAGGTCTGCAGATGTTCGCCGGACGCACCTTGATCGAGTGCGTGATCGAGAGAGTGCGCCCGCAGGTCGATGATCTACTGATCAATGCGAATCGCAACGCGGAGCAGTATCAAGAGCTCGGCTATCCGGTGATCGCCGATCGCATCGGCGGTTTCGCCGGTCCGCTGGCTGGTCTGCATGCGGCGCTGGCCGACGCCCACTCGGCATTCGTTGCGACGTTTCCATGCGATTCGCCGTTCGTGCCGCTTGACCTCGTGTCGCGCTTGCTGCAATCGCTCAGCGAGAGCGAAGCGGAAGTCGCGGTGGCGACCGTTGGGAACCGGATGCAGCCGGTGTTTTCGGTCTGCCTCGCATCGCTGCGTGTGCCGCTCGAAGCGTTTCTGCTCGCCGATGGTCGTAAGTTCGAGGATTGGATCAGATCGCGCGGAGTGGTCGAAGTCTCGTTCGACGATCAGGCCGCGGCGTTTCGCAACATTAATACAGTAGAAGATTTGCGCCGCGACAGCGAGCGCTGAAACGTGCGACCGGCCCTCGCGTGAACGCCTGCATCACGCCGTAACAGGCGCTGCACGCTGCCCGGTGTGCCAATAACTAACTCGATATCCGGTCGATCATTGAGGCCGTTGCATCGTGCAACTATGCGGCATCACCGTATCTTTTGCCTCGCTTCGAGCAATAGTCTTCCAGCAGAAGCCGGTCGCTTCGGCATCGTACTTTACGCCTGGCTGACCGGCCCGAGTGAAGCTTGCGAGGTAAAGCGGTTGGCTGAGCTGATGATCGTCGGCACGCATCCAGACTTCGCCGGTGGGCCCGTTGTATCTCATATTTTCCAGCGCCAATGCGACCTTCTGCGGGTCAGTCGATTTGGCCTGATCCATCGCCCGAGCCAGCATCTGCAAGGCAAGATACCCGGGCAACCATCCCCAATCCGCTCTGTATTTGTTCTTGTAGGCGTTCGCATAACTCTCCAGCTCATTGCCAGCGATGTTCGCGTGCCATGACATCAGTGTCTTGATGCTGGCGGACCCGGGGTCACCGACTGCGGCAGGCGTGCCTGTGAGGTAGATATACATTGCGTACCACGACACGTTGAGCCCCGCATCCTTGGCCGCCTTGACCAGGAGCGCGATATCATTTCCCCAGTTGTTGGTGAGCACAGTGTCTGCGCCCGCGGCCTTCATCTTCGCAACGTAGGGTGCAAAATCCTTGACCTTGCCAAGCGGGTGCAGATCATCACCGACGATCTCGACATCGGGCCGCTTGCGCGCAAGCATTGCTCGGCTCTCGCGCGCGAAAATCTGGCCTGCGCTGTAGTCCTGATTAATGAGGTACACCTTATGCACCTTGTTGTCGCGGGCTATGGCATCGGTGAAGGCGTTGATCTTCATTATCTGGTGTGCGTCAAAACGAAAGTGCCAAAAATTGCAGCGCTCGTTAGTGAAGCTCGGCTCGATTGCGCCGTGGTTGAGATACACGACCGAACGCTCCGGATTGCGCGCGTTGTATTTGCCGACCGCCTCGAGCAGCGCGCCGCCCACCACCGATCCGGCTGCCTGATAAACGTAGCGTATGCCCTGATCGGTGGCCTGCTGCAACATCAGAGCGGCCTCTTGCGGATTGTTTTTGCTGTCGAACAGCACCAGTTCTAATTTCTGCCCCCCTGCCACGCCCCCTTGCTTATTGATCTGATCGATCGCCATTTGCCCCTGTTTGACGAGGTACTCGCCGACGTTGGCGAACGGGCCCGACAGCGGATCGATGGCGGCGATTTTTATGTTCTCCGCTGTTGCGATTGTGCTAAACACCGCAAAGGCGAGTAAAAAACCGGGCCTGGCTGCGTGAATCATTTTCTCCTCCATACGAAAGGACGTCAGTCGCACACTCACGATTAGGGCGGACAGCGGATTAGGAGTATAGGAGATATGCTCGCCAAATCCAGCACGGGGCCGGAGCGCAGTTTCGCGAACAGTACTGGGTAAAGGCACGACATGCCGAATCGCATATACGACCATCAGGGCAAAGCCGACCGTGAAGCGTTGCTTCATGCGCTGCCGATGTCGCACGGGTTGTTCGTCCGGGACGCGGCAGACAGGCTCAAGCGTGCCGAGCGCGAATCAGCGCGGGGGCTCTGCCGGCTTGGGCGTATCGAGAATCTGGAAGAAAATCTCGTCCTGCTTGAGCATGCCGAGCTCGTTGCGCGCGCGTTCTTCGATCGCGTCGTAACCGGTCTTGAGGTCGCGCACCTCGGCATCGAGCGCGGCGTTGCGCGTCTGCAGTTTGGCGTTGTCGTCGCGCTGCGCTCGCACCAGCTGGTCGATTTCCCACACACGCGACCAGCCGCCCTTGCCGAGCCATAGCGGATACTGGATTGCTGCAATCAGGATGACGAGCCCGAGCGACAGGATGCGCACTCAGCGGCCCGCTAGGTTTCTGCCGACATCGCGGTTTCTGCCGAAGTGGACATCGCGCAATCGGGCGACTCGCTTAGCGGTTGAATTCGGGGGCGGCTCAATACAATTGATAGAACGCCTCGCGGCCGGGATAGCGGGCAGAGTCGCCGAGATCTTCTTCGATGCGCAAAAGCTGATTGTATTTCGCCATGCGGTCGGAGCGCGACAGCGAACCGGTCTTGATCTGCATCGCGTTGGTGGCGACCGCGATGTCGGCAATGATCGTGTCTTCGGTCTCACCGGAGCGATGCGATATGACCGAGGTGTAATTGGCCCGCTTCGCCATTTCGATTGCGGCGAACGTTTCCGTCAAAGTGCCGATCTGGTTGATCTTGATCAGCACCGAATTGGCGACGCCTTCGAGAATGCCTTCGCGCAGAATCTTGGTGTTGGTCACGAACAAGTCATCGCCGACGAGCTGCACCGTGTCGCCGAGGCGATCGGTGAGAATCTTCCAGCCTTCCCAGTCGTTCTCCGCCATGCCGTCTTCGATGCTGATGATCGGATACTTGGATACCCACGCGGCAAGATAGTCGGTGAATTGCGTGGCGCTCAATCGCAGGCCTTCGGAATTCAGCGCGTACACGCCATTCTCGAAAAATTCCGTGCTCGCGCAATCCAGACCGATGGCAACTTGTGTCCCCGGCGAGTAGCCGGCTTTCTCGATTGCTTCCATGATCAGCTGCAGCGCGGCTTCGTTGGTTGCCAGGCTCGGAGCGAAACCGCCCTCGTCGCCGACGGTGGTAGGCATGCCTTTGCTGTCGATCAATTTCTTCAGCGCATGAAAAATCTCGGCGCCGCAGCGCATCGCCTCGCGAAAGCTCGGCAAGCCGACCGGGATGATCATGAATTCCTGCAAATCGAGATTGTTGTTCGCGTGCGCACCGCCGTTGATCACGTTCATCATCGGCACCGGCAAATGCATGCGCCCGGCGCCGCCGAGATAGCGATACAGCGGCAAGCCGGATTCTTCGGCGGCAGCCTTCGCAACCGCAAGCGAGACCGCCAGGGTTGCGTTCGCGCCGAGCCGCGATTTGTTCTCGGTGCCATCGAGATCGATCAAGGTCTGATCGATGAGCGTTTGCTCAACGGCATCGAGCCCGATGATGGCTTCGCAGATTTCGGTGTTCACGTTCTCGACCGCGCGCAGCACGCCTTTGCCGCCGTAGCGCTGCGCATCGCCATCGCGCAACTCGACAGCTTCTTTGCTGCCGGTCGATGCGCCCGAGGGTACAGCCGCTCGGCCCATGACGCCGGACTCCAGTAGAACATCGGCTTCCACTGTGGGATTGCCGCGCGAATCCAGAATTTCGCGCGCTACTACGTCGACGATCGAGCTCATGCTTTTGCCTCTTGTTTGCCTCGTTGATCTTGCTGCGATGGGCTCGCGGATGCGGCCAGGCGTTCTTCAGCGAAGCCTCTGCGTTTGATGGTTTCGTCCAGTTCTTTGAGCGTTTCGAGCAGCTCGCGCATCAGGTGCAGCGGCCACGCGTTGGGGCCGTCCGACAATGCTTTCTCGGGGTTGGGATGCGTTTCCATGAATACACCGGCGATGCCGGATGCTACCGCTGCGCGCGCAAGCACCGGCACGAACTCGCGTTGACCGCCGCTCGCGTTACCCTGCCCGCCCGGCAGCTGCACCGAGTGCGTGGCATCGAACACCACCGGGCAGCCGGTGTTGCGCATCACCATCAGCGAGCGCATGTCGGAGACGAGATTGTTGTAGCCGAACGTGACGCCGCGCTCGCATACGAGAATGTTGTCGGCGCCGCTCGCATCGCGCGCCTTATCGACGACGTTCTTCATCTCCCATGGCGACAAAAACTGGCCCTTCTTGATGTTCACCGGTTTGCCGGCGGATGCGGCGGCGCGGATGAAATCGGTCTGCCGGCACAGGAACGCGGGTGTCTGCAGCACGTCGACCACCGCAGCGACCGCGGCGATCTCTTCCTGCGCGTGAATGTCGGTCAGCACCGGGACGTCGATCTGCTTGCGCACGTCGGCGAGAATCTGCAGGCCGTTGTCCATGCCCAGGCCGCGAAACGAGGTGCCCGAGCTGCGGTTCGCCTTGTCGTACGACGATTTGAAAATGAACGGGATCGACAGCGACGCACACAGCGCTTTGAGCTCGCCGGCGACGTCGATCGCCAACTGACGCGATTCCACCACGCACGGCCCGGCGATCAGAAACAGCGGACGATCCAGACCTGCTTCGAAGTGGCAAAGTTTCATAGACGCTCGCGCGCTGCCCGGGCGAGCAACCGGTCAGGTGATGTTTTCAAACCGCGGCACCAGCTGCGCTTCGGCTGGCGATGAAGCGGCTGCAACGGCCTTCGGCGCGTCCCGCTGTGCCGCATGCTGCAAGCCGGCGCGAACGAAGGCGGAAAACAACGGATGCCCCGCTCTGGGTGTGGAGGTGAACTCCGGATGGAACTGGCAGCCGACGAACCACGGATGATCGGTGAGCTCGATCATCTCGCACAGATCTTCGGTCGCCGAGAATCCGGAAACGCGCATGCCGGCATCCATCAGGTGCGGGATGTAGCGGTTATTGACTTCGTAGCGATGGCGATGGCGCTCGAGAATTTTTTCGCGGCCGTAGATCTGGCGCGCGAGGCTGCCCGGCAGCAGCGCGCATTCCTGACCGCCGAGACGCATGGTGCCGCCGAGATCTGAGCCGCTGTCGCGCTGTTCCGTGCGGCCGTCGCGGCCGTGCCATTCGTTGATCAGCGCGATGACGGGATACGGCGTTGCCGAATCGAACTCGGTGCTGTGTGCGCCTTCGAGGCCGGCGCGATGGCGCGCAAACTCGATGACCGCAAGCTGCAGCCCAAGACAAATGCCGAGATACGGAACCTTGTTCTCGCGCGCGTAGCGAATCGCCTGGATCTTGCCTTCCACGCCGCGCTTGCCGAATCCGCCCGGCACCAGCACGGCATCCTTATCTTCCAGACACGCCGTGCCGTCGCGCTCAATCGCTTCGGAATCGATGTAATGCACGTTGACTCGCGCACCGGTTTGCACGCCGGCATGCGTGAGTGCTTCGGTGAGCGACTTGTACGATTCGGTGAGGTCGACGTACTTGCCGACCAGCGCGATGTTGACCGACGTGGCGGGATGCTCGAGCGCGTAGACGAGCTTGTCCCACGCCTCGAGATTGGCCGGTGGTGGCTGCAGCTCGAGCTTGCGGCAGACCAGATCGTCGAATCCCTGCGCATGCAACAGGCCAGGAATTTTGTAGATGCAGTCGACATCGACCGCGGAGATAACCGACTTCTCTTCGAGGTTGGTGAACAGCGCGATCTTGCGGCGCTCGTCCGCAGGCAGCGGACGATCGGCGCGGCACAGCACGATGTCCGGCTGGATGCCGATCTCGCGCAGCTCTTTGACCGAGTGCTGCGTCGGCTTGGTTTTGATCTCACCGGCGGATGAGATGTACGGCACCAGGGTGAGGTGGATGAAGCAGGTGTTATTGCGCCCATGCTCCAGGCTCATCTGGCGAATCGCTTCGAGGAACGGCAGCGATTCGATGTCGCCGACGGTACCGCCGATCTCGACGATCGCCACGTCCGCATCCCCCGCGCCGAGCCGGATAAAATTCTTGATCTCGTCGGTGATGTGCGGAATGACCTGCACAGTGCCGCCCAGATAATCGCCGCGCCGCTCTTTGCGGATGACGCTCTCGTAGATCTGGCCGGTAGTGAAGTTGTTGCGCTTGGACATGCGCGTATCTACGAAGCGCTCGTAGTGGCCCAGATCCAGATCGGTCTCGGCGCCGTCTTCCGTCACGAACACCTCGCCGTGTTGAAACGGGCTCATGGTGCCGGGGTCGACGTTGATGTAGGGATCGAGCTTGAGGAGGGTGAGCCGGATGCCGCGAGACTCGAGTATGGCTGCGAGCGATGCCGCAGCGATGCCTTTGCCAAGGGAGGAGACGACGCCGCCGGTGACAAAAATGAACTTAGTCATGCCGCGTTTCGGCCTGCATTTGCGACGGGATCATAGCACACCCCATTTGCGCTGCGCGCGTCGCCGGATGGCGAACCGCGCGCACCGCGCTCGTTGAAAAGGTATGCGCGTGTCGCATACCGACGCTTGCCGATCTGTCTTACGCCGAGCGCAAATTTGAACTCACGATCGGCTGCGATTACGCGTACTTTAATCGCGTTCTCGAATTATGCATGGACGGCCTGTTTCGCATCGCGTGCGAGCATCAGCCAGGTCTCGACCACCGTATCGGGGTTGAGCGAGATGTTGTCGATGCCCTGCTCGACCAGCCACAGCGCGAGGTCGGGATGATCGGACGGCCCTTGTCCGCAGATTCCCACGTACTTGCCGGCTTTGCGGCACGCCTGGATCGCCATCTGCAGCAACGCTTTGACCGCCGGGTCGCGCTCGTCGAACGAGCCCGCGACGATGCCGGAATCGCGATCGACGCCGAGCGCAAGTTGCGTCATGTCGTTCGAGCCGATCGAGAAGCCATCGAAGTGTTCCAGGAACGACGAGGCCAGCAGCGCGTTCGACGGAATCTCGCACATCATGATCACGCGCAGCCCGGCGTCGCCGCGCTTGAGCCCATTGGCCGCCAGCAGCTCGATTACCTGCTTGGCTTCATTCACTGTGCGAACGAACGGCACCATGATCTCGACGTTGGTCAGCCCCATTTCTTCGCGGACATGCTTCAGCGCGCGGCACTCGAGCTCGAAGCAGTCGCGAAAGCTGGGGTCGATGAAGCGCGAGGCGCCGCGAAAGCCCAGCATGGGATTTTCTTCGTGCGGCTCGTAGCGCTGCCCGCCGACGAGACTGGAATACTCATTCGACTTGAAATCGGACAGCCGCACGATCACCGGTTTCGGCGCGAACGCGGCGCCAAGCGTGGCGATGCCCTCGGTCAGTTTTTCGATATAGAACGCTTTCGGATCCGCGTAGCCGCTGCTGCGGGTGTCGATTTCTTTGCGCAGATCGGGCGGCACGTTCGGATAAGCCAGCACCGCTTTCGGATGAATACCGATCATGCGGGCGATGATGAATTCCAGGCGCGCCAGACCGATGCCCGCATTGGGCAGGCGCTGGAAATCGAACGCGAGCTCCGGATTGCCGACGTTCATCGTGATCTTCACCGGCGGCTTCGGCATTGCATCGAGCGACAAGTCGACGATCTCGACCTCGAGCTTGCCGCGGTAGACGTGGCCGGTGTCGCCATCGGCGCACGATACCGTGACGACATCGCCTTCCTGCAGGTGCTCGGTGGCATCGCCGCAGCCCACCACCGCGGGAATGCCCAGCTCACGCGCAATGATCGCCGCGTGGCAGGTGCGCCCGCCGCGATTGGTCACGATCGCCGCCGCTTTCTTCATCACCGGCTCCCAGTCGGGATCGGTCATGTCGGTCACCAGCACATCGCCGGGTTCGACGCGCGCCATCTCACTCGCATCGATCACCAGCCGCACCGGCCCGATGCCGACACGGTTGCCGATCGCGCGCCCGGTGACGACGATCTCAGAGCGCTCCTTCAAGCAATAGCGCTTCTGCGTATCGAGCTTGTCGTTGGCCTTCACCGTTTCCGGCCGCGCCTGCAGAATGTAGAGCTTGCCGTCTTCGCCGTCGCGCCCCCACTCGACGTCCATCGGACGACCATAGTGGTTCTCGATAATCACTGCGTAGCGCGCCAGCTCTTCGACCTCGGCGTCGGAGATCGAGAATGCGCGTCGCTGCGTTTCCGGCACGTCCAGCGTGCGCACCGAGCGTCCGGCTTCGCGCGATTCGCTGAACACTATTTTGATCGCCTTGGAGCCCATGCCACGCCGCAAAATCGCCGGGCGTCCGGCATTGAGCGCAGGTTTGTAGACGTAGAATTCGTCGGGGTTCACCGAGCCTTGCACGACGGTCTCGCCGAGACCGTAACTCGATGTGATGAACACGACCTGATCGAAGCCCGATTCGGTATCCAGCGAGAACAGCACGCCGCTCGAGGCGAGATCGCTGCGGACCATGCGCTGCACGCCTGCCGACAACGCGACGTCCGCGTGGCTATAGCCTTTATGCACGCGATAGGAAATGGCGCGATCGTTGTACAGCGAGGCAAACACGTGTTTGATCGCCGCCAGCAGATTATCGATGCCATGGATGTTGAGGAAAGTTTCCTGCTGGCCGGCAAAAGAGGCATCGGGCAGATCCTCGGCCGTCGCTGAAGAGCGCACGGCATACGACAGGTCCGAGCCGCCGTCGCCCGCGAGTTGCGCATAGGCCTGGCGGATCTCCTCGTTCAGGCGTTCGGGCAGCGGCGCATCGGTAATCCAGCGGCGGATTGTCGAGCCCGCATCGGCGAGCGCGCGCACGTCATCGACATTCAAGCTCTTGATGCGCGCATCGATGCGCCCGGCCAAGCCGTCATTCGCCAGGAAGGTACGATATGCCGCAGAGGTGCTGGCGAATCCGCCCGGCACGCGCACGCCCAGGTGGGACAACTGACTGATCATTTCGCCGAGGGACGCATTCTTGCCTCCCACACGCCCGACGTCTTGCATGCGCAATTGTTCGAACGGGAGCACGTACGCTTCGTTTGTCATTGTGGTGTTCTGAAAGTCTTAGTGTGGGAGAATCTTACGCAGGCGAAATTATAGGCTTCGCCTTATTGCCGTGCACAATGAAGCATAACAAAGCTTCAAATCGCGTTGCCGATTCGTCGGTCAAAAGCCCAACAGCGTGCGTATCATCCACTTCGCGTTAATCGCAGCCGACCTCGCTCTCGCGCGCCGGCCCTAATCGAATGCCTACTTAAATGACCGCCACTCGCAGCGCTTTTTTCGTATCCGATCGGACCGGCATCACGGCCGAGATGCTCGGCCATAGCTTGCTGACCCAGTTCGACCAGGTCGGTTTCGTTGAAACTACGCTGCCGTTCATCGATTCGGTCGAGCGCGCACAGGAAGCGGTGATCCAGATCAACGAGACCGGCGTGCGCGACGGCCAGCGGCCGATCGTGATCAGCACCCTGGTCGACCAGGAAGTCAGCACGGTACTGGCCGCTGCCAATGCGCTCGTGCTCGATTGCTTCCAGGTCTTCATCGCGCCGCTCGAACAGGAATTCGGCGTCGGGTCATCGCACGCGGTCGGCCGTTCGCACAGTGCGATCAATTCCAGCTACCTGCGCCGCATCGATGCGGTAAATTATGCGCTGAGCTACGACGACGGCCAGGCCACCAAGGAGCTCAACAACGCCGACGTAATTCTGATGGGCGTCTCACGCTGCGGCAAAACGCCGACCTGCTTGTACATGGCGCTCCAGTACGGCATACGCGCGGCCAACTATCCGCTCATCCCGGAAGATTTCGGCACCATGCGTCTGCCATCGCAGCTACGCCCGGTGCGCGAAAAGCTGTTCGGGCTCACCATCTTGCCGGATCGGCTGCACCAGATCCGCAGCGAGCGCCGGCCCGGCAGCAAGTACGCGGATCTCGCCAACTGTATTTCCGAGGTGCGCGAAGCCGAGACGCTCATGCGCAACGAGGGCATGCCCTACCTCGATACGACGTACCGCTCGATCGAAGAGCTGGCCAGTACGATTCTGCACAAGGCCAGCCTGCAACGTCATATCTACTAACCGCCCGGGCTATTGACATCGATCCACTGACATCCGGGCTCTACTAGCACCCACCCGACCAGCTACCTATCCCCTGCTCGACCCGGGTACTAGACCGCCAGGCGCCCGAGGATCGCGACTGCAATCGTCAGCATGCCGAGAATCAAATTCAGCAGTACCATCTTGCCGATCTGGCCGAGCGCCTTGCCCGCCACCGGCCAGTCTTTCGCCTGCACGGCACGCGTCATCCGTTTGAACGGCGCGAAAAACAAGTGTGCGAAAATCACCATCATGACGACACCGACGCCGAGCATAATGTGGATGTAGAGGCTTGCCTGTGCCATGCCGCCGAACAGGGATAGCATGTAAATGCCGCTCAGCAGGATCAGGGCGATCGCCACCCACACCCAAGTGAAGAAGCGCCGAAGCGTTGCCTGCCACAGCGGCAGACGCTGAGGCGGATCCAGCATCGCGGCCGATGGCCGCAACGCCATATAGGCGATGAACATCCCGCCGACCCACACCACCACCCCGAGCACGTGCAGAAGTCTTGCGAATTCCATTGTCTACCTCGTTTGAACCGACCGAAGCTAGAACAGCATGCGCTGTCCGATCAGAATGCGCACCGGCGCGAACGTGCGCCGATGAAACTCACACGCGCCGTGCCGCTGCAGAGCGTCAAGATGCTCGGGCGTGGAATAACCTTTGTGCTTGTCGAATCCGTATTCCGGATAGAGCTCGTGCAACTCGCGCATCAGCGCATCGCGCGCGGTCTTGGCAAGAATAGACGCGGCCGATATCGAGCGTACGCTGGCGTCGCCGCCGATCACCGTGCGGCTTGGAAACGGCAGTTGCGGCAGCTGATTGCCGTCGATCAGACATTCGTTGGGTATCAGCTTCAACGCCGTCACTGCGCGCCGCATCGCCAGCAGCGACGCCTGCAGAATATTCAGTCTTTCGATTTCTTCGACCGACGCGCTGGCCACTGCAAACGCAAGCGCGCGATCTCGGATGCGCACCGCCAGCACTTCGCGCCGCTCGGCTGTGAGCACCTTGGAATCAGCCAGGCCGCGGATCGGTTTTGCCGGATCGAGAATCACGCACGCCGCGTACACCGGTCCGGCGAGCGGCCCGCGTCCGGCTTCATCGACACCGCACACGAGCCGCGTCAACACTGCACTCATGTCCCATGCTCCCGCGCGGTTACCGCGCCTGTGCCGCGTGCCAATTTGGATGTTCGCTTGAGCAGAGGCAACAGCGCCTCGACCAGCCGGCGATCCGCGCCGCGGCGAAGCACGGCGTGTATCGCTTGAAAGACCACGGTCTGACGTGCCCTCACGTCTTTGTCGAAAACTTCATTGACCAGTGCCTGGCACAACACCTCGGGCGTCGCCTCGTCCTGCAAAATCTCCGGCACGACGAAACGTCCGGCCAGTATGTTGGGTAGCGAGACGTAGGGCAACATCAGCTTGGGTTTTCCGATCCAGTACGACAGGCGCGGCATTTTATAAGTCACCACCATCGGCCGCTTGAGCAGCGCTGCTTCCAGCGCAGCGGTGCCGGACGCGAGCAGCACGCCATCGGCGGCGATCATCGCCATATGTGCGTGCCCGAACAACATCGTCAGCGGCAGATCTTCGCCTTTGCCGCGATACAGCTCGTCCTCGAACTGACGCCGCGTCTGCCGGCTCACCAGCGGCACGAGAAACTGCACATTCTTGATCTGGCGATGGATCAACTTCGCCGTTGCGACGAACAGCGACGCCATCTGCTCGAGCTCGCTCTGACGGCTGCCGGGCAGCAGCGCGATCACCGTACGATCCGCGCCGATTCGGAATTGCTCGCGCGCGCCGGCAATATTCGGTTGATCCGGCAACATATCGGCGAGCGGGTGGCCGACGTAGGTGGCCGGAATATTCGCGTTGCGATAAATCTCCGGCTCGAACGGAAACAAACACAACACGTGATCAACGCAGCGTTTGATCTTGTGAATCCGCTCGCGACGCCAGGCCCACAGCGATGGACTCACGTATTGCGCGGTCGGGATGCCGTGCGCTTTCAGGCTCGCTTCGAGGCCGAGATTGAAATCGGGCGCATCGACGCCGATAAACAGGTCCGGCGGATCCGCGATCAGGCGCGCACGCAGTGCATTGCGAACGCGCAGGATGGATGGAAGCTGGCGCACGACTTCGACATAGCCGCGCACCGCCAGCGCTTCGGCCGGGTACCAGGCATCGAAACCTTGCGTCAGCATTTTTGGACCGCCGATACCGAAGAAGCGCGCATTGGGCAGACGCGCTTTCAACGCGCCGACGAGATGGGCGCCGAGCAGATCGCCGGAAGCCTCGCCGGCTACCAGCGCAATGCGCCAAGCGGTGCTGGAGGTCTCGGCGCTCTCCATGCTCGCTAACGAATGATGCCGCGTTCGCTGGTGGCGAGAAAATCAGCCAGGACTTGCAGCGCAGGCACCGCTGCTGCCTCCTGCGCGATCGCAACCTTGGCGTCTTCGAAGCCCAGGCCGGAGCGATACAAAGTCTTGTACGCGCGGCGGACGGATTCGATGGTAGCGGCGGAGTGGCCGCGGCGTTTGAGGCCCTCGGTGTTGATGCCGTGCGGCGCGGCGGAGTTTCCGGATGACATCACATACGGCGGCACGTCGCGCAACACAACCGAGCCGCCGGCGGTGAAAGCGTTCACGCCGACACGGCAAAACTGATGAACCAAAGTCGCGCCGCCGAGAATCGCGTGATCGTCGATGAACACGTGACCTGCTAACGTCACCGAATTCGCGAGCACCGTGTGGCTGCCGATCTGGCAGTCATGCGCGAGATGCACGTAGGCCATGATCCAGTTGCTGTCGCCGACCCGCGTGACGCCGATATCCTGCGCGGTGCCGAGGTTGAATGTGCAGAACTCGCGGATCATATTGTCGTTGCCGATCTCGAGGCGGGTCGGCTCGCCCGCGTACTTTTTATCTTGCGGCACCTCGCCAAGCGAGGCGAATTGAAAGATGCGATTGCGCTCGCCGATACGCGTGTGGCCGTTGATGACGACGTGCGGTCCGATCACTGAGCCGGCACCGATCTCGACGTGCTCGCCGATGATGGAATAAGGCCCGACCTCGACATCCGGCGCGAGCTTTGCGCCGCGATGAACGATCGCCGTTGCGTGGATCATCCCGCCTTGAGCGTGCAAAGAAGCTCGGCTTCGGTGACGAGCACGTCGCCGACCGTGGCGTGTGCGGAGAACTTGCCGATGCCGCGCACCTGGCGCTGCATAGTAACGTTGAGTATCAGCTGATCGCCGGGAATTACCGGCTTTTTGAAACGTGCGCCGTCGATGCCGACGAAGTAGTACAGCAGATTTTCTGTGCTCTGATGATTGAGCGTCTTGAACGAGAGAATCGCGGCTGCCTGCGCCAACGCCTCCAAAATCATCACGCCCGGCATGACCGGATTGCCGGGAAAGTGACCTTGAAAAAACGGCTCGTTGATCGCGACGTTCTTCAGCGCGACGATATTTTTTCCGGGCTCGCACGACAGCACCCGGTCGATCAGGAGAAACGGAAACCGATGCGGCAGGTAATCCAGAATCTCGCGAATTTGCATCTGATTCATTTCGATTTTCCTTCGCGGCCGGCAATGCGCGCCTCGAGCTGGCGCACGCGATCGGCGAGCGAATCCAAGTGGCGAATGTGGGAGGCGTTTTTCAGCCAGTCCTGATGCAGCGAAACGGGGAACATCGCGGTGTAGGTGCCGGCTTTCAAGATCGACTTGGCAATCGCCGTGGTGGCCGAGACTTCGACGTGGTCGACGATCTCGAGATGCCCTGCGATCATCGCGCCGCCGCCGATCCGGCAATAGCGGCCGATGCGTGCACTGCCGGCAATGCCCACACACCCTGCAATTGCGGTGTGCGCGCCGATGCGACAGTTGTGGCCGATTTGAATCTGATTGTCTAGCTTGACGCCTTCCTCGATCACGGTGTC
>JBBRGM010000036.1:0-17381 GCA_038240725.1 Burkholderiales bacterium
GCGCTGCCACGTCGCGAGCAGTCACGCCGGCCGCGACGTTGGACGGCCGCGTGCCGACATCGACAAGGACAGCGCGCGTACCGGTTGCCTCGATCAGCGCCTTGACGTACTGCAGCTCGGCACCTTTCGTATCGGCCGTTCCGACGACATAGACACGCTTGCCGTCGGCGCTCATCGTGACGACACGCTGACCGGCGTCAAAGACCTCGGAATCGCTGGGCGATGCAGAAGACGAAACCGTCCGATCCTGATGTCGGCGTGGCGTTGAACGGGAAGCTGTCGTGCAGGCTGCATTGAAGTTGAATGTGCGTGCGAGCCGGAGACTCGACGCCTGCGTTCAATACGACGGAACCGGCGGTCAACGCAGGCGTTCAATATTCGGATGAGAGGTCTGGCTTCGCCCTCGAATGCGTCTCGCAAGACGTGCGCATCGGTTAGGCGGCAAGACGTTTGTATTTTTCTAAGACGATGGTATCGTAGTGAGAGGGGAGTCTCAGGTCAAGAAATGAATCCGACGGAGCCACGAGTTGTTTCGCGAGTTTTTTCGCAGCCAGATTTGTCGCAGCGCGAGCAAGATGCGGCAGAGCGCGGACCGCGGGCGCGAATGCGCAAGATCATGCTGCATGCTGCGATGCGTCTCATGCAAGATGGACTGGTGCCGTCGATCACCGATGTGGCGGAAGAGGCGCAAGTTTCGCGCGCAACGGCGTATCGTTACTTTACGACGCAAAGCGCATTGATCCAAGCGGCGGTCGACGAAGCGCTCGGGCCGATACTCGAATGGAAATCGACTTCGGATGATGCGGAGCAGCGTGTGAGCGAGCTGGTGCGCTTCTCGTATCCTCGCATGCACGAGTACGAAGTGCCGTTGCGTGCTGCGTTGCGCCTCGCGTTGGATCAATGGGCGCTGGTGCGAGCCGGTAAGCTGCATCGCGATGAGGCGATGGTGCGCGGACATCGCATTGAGCTGCTGACCTCTGCGGTGGCGCCGCTTCGGCGGCAGCTCGGCAAGGTCCGGGCGGAAAGACTTACGCAAGCGCTAAGTTTGGTCTTCGGTACCGAAGCGCTGGTGGTACTGAAAGATATCTGGGGGCTGGACGGCGACGTCGCCGAAGAGGTAGCACTGTGGACTTGCCACGCTCTGATACGCTGTGCGGCAGAAGATCGCGCACCGCCGATTCGCCGCCGCAAGTTGAATGGCGGCGCCGCGGCTCGCGACGAGCCGCCCGCGGGCGTAGCAAAACGGGGGCAGCCAAAACAATCGGCGCATCCGCTTGTAACGAAACGTGCGGTGCGCGCGAAAGGTGGTCCGGACGCTACGCGAGCACAGACGCCGGCACGCAAAAAGAACTCGATCGAGGATGCGCTTGCAGAACGCGCAAGGAGAAAACGACGCACGTAGTTCACTAGAAAGCCACCGGCTGTGCACTCCAAGAAAATAAAAAAAGCTCGCCCGATAGCGATATCCCGAAAAACACGGAGGAGAAAGTCATGACACGAAGCAAGTGCTTGGGCATTGTGGCTGCTGCGCTGCTGTTGTTGGCCGGTAGTGGGGCTCGCGCGGCCGAGTCGCTCACGATTTTGTGGGCGGAATGGGATCCGGCAAATTATCTGCAGGAGCTCGTCAAAGATTACGAGAAGCAGACCGGCACCAAGGTCAAAGTCGAAACCGTTCCATGGCCTGATTTCCAAACCAAAGCTTTCCGAGAGTTCGCTGCGAAAGGCGATGCCTACGATCTAGTCGTCGGCGATTCGCAGTGGTTGGGTGCTGGGTCGACCGGTGGCCATTACGTCGAGCTCACCGATTTCTTCAAGAAGCACAATGTCGAGAAAGTCATGGCGCCGGCAACGGTGGCCGGCTACGCGGAATATCCGCCGAAGAGCAAAAAATTCTGGGCGATTCCGCTGGAAGGCGATGCCGACGGTTGGGCTTATCGCAAAGACTGGTTCGAAGATCCCAAAGAAAAAGCTGCGTTCAAGAAGAAATACGGTTACGAGCTCGCGGTACCGAAGGATTACAAGCAGCTGCGCGACATCGCGGAATTTTTCTACCGTCCGAGCGAGAAGCGCTACGGCGTCGCGATCTACACCGACAACACCTACGATGCGCTGGCGATGGGGATCGAGTCGGCCGTGTTCAGCTATGGTGGCGACCTCGGCGACTACTCCACATATAAAGTGCGCGGCGTGGTGAATTCGAAAGAGTCGATCGAAGCGGTGAAGATGTATCGCGACCTGTACAAATTCACGCCACCCGGCTGGGGCAAGGTGTTCTTCCTGGAAGACAACCAGGCGATCACCGAAGGTCTCGCTGCAATGAGCATGAACTTCTTTGCGTTCTTCCCGGCGCTGGCGAATCCCGCATCCAACAAGTACGCCAAAGTTACCGGCTACTTTGCGAATCCCGCCGGTCCGACCGGCAAACGCTTCGCGGCGTTGGGCGGCCAGGGCGTCTCAGTCGTCGCCTACTCCAAGAAGCAAGCCGAAGCGATGAAGTTCCTCGAATGGTTCATTCGCGACGACGTGCAGCAGAAGTGGGCAGACCTGGGCGGCTACACGTGTCATGCAAAGGTGTTGTCGTCCGAGAAATTCCGCAAGGCGACGCCCTACAACGAAGCGTTCTATCAGACCATGTTCATGGTGAAAGACTTCTGGGCGACGCCGGAATATGCAGAACTGCTCGACCAGATGAACAAGCGGCTGCATCCCTACGTGGTCGGCGGCAAGGGTACCGCTGAAGAAGCCATGAACGGCGTCGCAGACGACTGGGAAGCCACGTTCAAGAAATACAAACGCTACAAATAAGCGCGAGAACAGCGATGCGCAGAAGCGTGAAGCTTCTGCGCATCGCCTGGTTCGAATCGGATCAGTAACGATAACCATGCAAAGCACTAAAAAAAGATAAGGCGAGGCCGCCGGTGCGAGCGCCGGCAGCCTTTCAGCCACAGAGGAGTTGCAGGTGTTCATCAGCCGATTGGACCCGGTCTCGCAGGCAGCGAGACGGGGCATGAGCGACGTCACGATACGCAATCTGTTCATCATCCCGACGATTGTGTTTCTCATCGTCTTCAATATTTTTCCGCTCATCTATTCGCTGGGATATTCATTCACCGACTTCCGTGCGTCGTCCAACGATCCCGCCAACTTTGTCGGACTCCAGAATTATCGCGACCTGCTCAACGACGCGCACGTCTGGAACAACTTCGCGGTCACCGCCAAGTACGTTCTCGTCTCGGTCGGCGGCCAGGTAGCGGTCGGTTTCGGCGTTGCCCTGCTGCTGAATCGCAAGATGGCGTTCAAGGGGTTCATCACGACGCTGCTACTGCTGCCGATGATGATGTCGATGGCGGTCGTCGGCTTGTTCTGGGATCTGCTGTATAGCCCTTCGTGGGGCATCATCAACTACGCGCTCCATCTGGACGATTTCGCGTGGCTGTCCAATCCTGACGTTGCGCTGTACGCCATCGCGATCACCGATATCTGGATGTGGTCGCCGTTCGTGATGCTGCTTTGTCTGGCCGGTCTGTCGGCGATTCCTCAGCACCTATACGAGGCCGCAGCGATCGATCGCGCGAGCGGCTGGTACACGTTCACGCGCATTACGCTGCCGCTGGTGACCCCGCTGCTGCTGATCGCCATTATTTTTCGCACGATGGAGGCATTCAAGACCTTCGACCTCGCTTTCATCATGAGCAGTCAAGAGACCACGGAGCTGATTGCGATCAAGCTCTATCGGCTTGCGTTTCAGGAATGGCAGACCGGCCAGTCCTGTGCGCTGGCGTACATGGTGCTGATCATGGTGCTCGCCATCACGAATATCTACGTCAAGTATCTCAACCGGGCGAAGGAGCGCTAGGCCATGCGCGCGTGCAACCTTTCGCGTCGGAGCTGACATGGCCGCCGTTAATTCCAAGCGACACACGGCGCTCAACCGTGCAGCGATTGCGCTGGTGGTGATCCTGACCCTGATCTACCTGATTCCGATCTACTGGATCACCTCGACGGCGTTCAAGCCGCGCAGTCTCGCGACTACGGTGCCGCCGACGATTCTGTTCCAGCCCGAAGTTACCGCGTTCATCAAGCTGTTTACCAAGCGCGTGCAGATGATGGGCGAAGTCGACCCGGAGGTTTATAAAAAGGCGCCGTGGTGGGAACAGCGCATCTACGACCAGGGCGAGCGCATCATCAAGAACGCCGATGGCAGCGTCGAGATGTCGGGATATCCGAGCCGGTTTCTCAACAGTCTGTTCATTGCCATCACCAGCACGTTTCTCGCGGTATCGATGGGGACGTTGACCGCATATGGATTCTCGCGATTCCGAATGCCGGGCGAGCAGGACTGGCTGTTCTTTATCTTGAGTACGCGCATGCTGCCGCCGGTGGTGGTCGCGATCCCGATGTTTCTCATGTATCGCGCGGTGGGATTAGTCGACACGCACTTCGGACTGATCATGCTGTACACGGCATTCAATCTGTCGTTCTCGGTCTGGCTGATGAAAGGTTTCATCGACGAGATCCCGAAAGAATACGAAGAAGCGGCACTGGTCGATGGTTACACGCGCATGGAGGCGTTCTTCAAGATCGTGTTGCCGCAAGCCGCAACCGGTATTGCCGCTACGGCGGTGTTCTGTTTCATCACCGCCTGGAACGAGTATGCGTTCGCGCTGATGATGACCAATCGCCGCGCGCAGACGGCGCCGCCCTACATTCCGTCGCAGATGGGTTCCGGCATCACCGACTGGACGACGATCGCCGCGGGGACGGTGCTGTTCCTGTTGCCGGTCGCGATCTTCACGTTCCTGCTGCGCAAACATCTTCTCCGTGGCGTGACCTTCGGCGCAATCCGCAAATGAAATTCAGACGGCTTTCCACGAAATTCCTGGAGCCCGGGTCGATGTGGCTGATGGTATTCGGCATCATCGCGCTGTGCCAGCCGTGGGTTCAATTGCTGCACGCCTACGGCATTACGATAACGCTGGTCGGGCTGATCGGATTTTCGATCTTCTCGCACATCAAGCCCGCATCCGACGACGACATGTCTCACGTCGTGACCGGCCAAGAAAAACAATAACCGGTCGCCGGAATGTCTGAAATCATTTTGCGAGACGTCGAAAAATACTTCGGCGACAACTACATCATCCGCAAACTCAATCTTGAGATCGGTCATCGCGAATTCGTCGTGCTGCTCGGTCCTTCAGGTTGTGGCAAGACCACCACGTTGCGCGCGATAGCGGGGCTCGAGAACATCGATCGCGGCGATATTCTCATCGACGGGAAACCAGTCCAGCATCTGCAGGCCGCCGATCGGGACATTGCGTTCGTGTTCCAGTTGTTCGCGCTGTACCCGCACTTGACCGCGTACGAGAACATCGCGTTTCCGCTGCGTGCGATGGATGAAACCAAAGCAACGATCGATTTGCGCGTGCGCGAGGCGGCGAAGGCGCTGCGCATCGAGCATTTGCTAAACAAGCGGCCATCCGCGTTATCCGGCGGCGACATGCAGAGGATTGCCATCGGTCGCGCGCTGGTACGGCGGCCGAAGGCCTTACTGATGGACGAGCCGATCGGCGCGCTCGACGCCAAGCTGCGAGAAGAAATGCGCGTCGAGTTGAAACACATTCACCTGCAGAACGAAGCGACCACCGTTTACGTGACGCACGATCAGATCGAAGCCATGGCGATGGCCGACAAGATCGCGATCATGAACGAAGGCGTGCTGCAGCAGGTCGGCACCCCGACCGAGGTGTATCAGCATCCGGTCAATCTGTTCGTCGCACAGTTCATCGGCAGCCCGATCATGAATGTGCTGGAAGCCAGCGTGCGGCCGGAGAGCGGCGCCACCACGGTCGCGCTAGGCACCGGCGCCGCGCACCTCAAGTTTCCCGCGGCGCTGTACGAGCAGATCGCCAAGCGCAACGGCGCCGACGATAAGCTCGCGCTCGGAATACGCGCCGAAGGCGTACAGGTCGTGACGGCGGCAATCGCCGGCTACATCCCGGTCGAGGCACACATCATCGAGCCGCTCGGGCCGTACGACATCGTCGATCTCAAATTCGGCGATCAATTGGTACGCGCGCGCACGGAGAGCGGTCTGGTCGACAAGGCGGGCGACACCGTTTGGGCGCGCCTGGATGAATCGCAAACGCACTTCTTCAGCACGCGCACCAGCGAATCGCTGAAGATTGCATTGTAGCTCAAAGCAGACATATGGCTCGGGTATCGCTGCAACAACTCAGCAAACGCTACCGTCGTCATTGCGCGGTCGACCAGCTCACCCTGGACATTGCGGACGGCGAGTTCTTCGTGATATTGGGACCGACTGGTGCGGGCAAAACGACGACGTTGCGGCTGATCGCCGGGCTCGATGCGCCGGACGAGGGCGGTATTTTCATCGGCGGTCAAGATGTGCGCGGCTGGAGTGCGGCCGAGCGCGACGTTGCACTGGTGTTCCAGTACTACTCTTTGTATCCGCATTACACGGTACGCGAGAATCTCGAATTCCCGCTCAAATCCAAACATCGGCGCGTCGCCCCGGACGAAATAAAAGCACGCGTAGCGAAAGCCGCGAAAACATTGCGCATCGAACATTTGCTCGAGCGTAAAACCGATCGGTTGTCGGGCGGCGAGATGCAGCGCGTCTCGATCGGCCGCGCGATCGTGCGTGCGCCGCGCGTGTTCCTGATGGACGAGCCGCTGTCGAACCTCGATGCGAAGCTGCGCGAGCTGCTGCGCTCCGAGCTGAAAGATCTGCAGATGACTCTCGGTGCGACGTTTCTCTACGTCACCCACGATCAGGTCGAAGCGATGAGCATGGGCGACAAAATCGGCGTGCTCAACGAAGGGCGCCTGGTGCAGGTCGGCACGCCGCACGAAATCTACAACCATCCGAAGGACACGTTCGTCGCGACGTTCGTCGGCTCGCCGGCGATGAATCTGTTGCACGGATCGCTCGCCGATGATCGCGTAGTTATCGTTCCCGGCGTATTCGAAGTGACGCTCGATGCCGACGTTGCACAGCGTCTGCGGGGACGCGCCGGCCCGGTCACGCTGGGCGTGCGATCGGAAGATATTCGCGTGGGGCAGGGCGGCGCACTTGAAGCGCAGGTCTATGGGGTAGAGAATCATGGCGTGGAGAAGATCGTCACGCTCAAGGTGCAAGAGCACGTATTGCGGGCGACGGTACCGGCGCGATTGAGTATCGAGGTAAACAGCCGGGCCGCATTTAGTTTCAATCAGCGGAAGCTTCAGTTCTTCGACAAGGCGACTGGAGTGAACCTATACCAGAGCGAGGAGCGGACAAATGGCTAAGGTGCTTTTCAAAAATATCAACGTGCTCGACTGTACCGGCGCGCCGCCGTTCAGCGGACAGGTCCTGGTCGAGGGTAATCGCATCAAGGCTGTTGCACCGCAAGGCAGCGCGCTGCCGGCAGACGGCGCCGAAGTGGTGGACGGCGCGGGTTCTACCTTGATGCCGGGACTGATCGAATCGCACTCGCACCTGACATTCCTCGACACGGCCGATCTGGAAAGCCTCGGCTTCGTGCCTCCCGAAGAGCACATGCTGCGCACCGCGAAGAACGCCAAGAAACTGCTCGATCAGGGCTTCACCGCCTGTAACAGCGCGGCGTCGGCGAAAGCGCGGCTGGATGTTGTGCTGCGAAACTTCATCGATGCAGGCGATCTCCCTGGTCCGAGAACGCGCGCCGCAAGTCCGGAGCTAGCGACCACGGCGGGGCTCGGCGACGTACGTCTCATGCACATGCACCGCGAAACATTTGCAATCGTGTGCGACGGCGCCGACGAATTTCGCAAGACCGCACGTGAGATGGTTCGCGAAGGCGTCGATACGCTGAAGATCAATCCCTCCGGCGACGAATTCGTGCCGCATTCGCGTGCACATCAAACCGTCATGACCGAAGCGGAAATCGCGGCTGTGTGCGAGGTGGGCCGGATGCATGACAAGCGCGTCGCTGCACACGCGCGCAGCGCCGAATCGGTGAAGCTGTGTTTGAAGCACGGTGTCGAAGTGATCTATCACGCAACGCTCGTCGATGACGAGGCATGCGCCGCGCTGGAAGCCGCCAAGGATTGGGTGTTCGTCTCGCCGACCCTGGGCATCAGCTACACCACGCTCAATGAGGCGTCGAAGTGGGGCATCTCGACGCAACTGGCGGAGACCATGGGATTGCGACGCGAGCTCGATATCGCGATCAAGAATATGCAGGAGCTCAAGAAGCGCGGTGTGCGCATTCTTCCCGGTGGCGATTACGGCTTCGCATGGAATCCCAACGGCACCAACGCACGCGACATCGAGCATTTCGTCAATCTGCTCGGCTTCTCGCCGATGGATGCGATTATGTCGGCGACCAAGCTGGGCGGCGAGATCATGATCATGGGCAATGAGCTCGGCCAGATTAAACCCGGCTTCCTGGCGGATCTGATGCTGGTCGATGGCAACCCGCTGGCGAACGTCAAGATCCTGCAGGACGCCGACAAGTTGCTGGCCATCATGAAAGACGGCCAGTTCCACAAGGCGATGCACAGCGAGCAAAGGGTACAGCGGCAGACTGCCTGACCGGACGCTTGGGATAGCAGAAACGCGAAGGCGCCTCGGAAACGAGGCGTCTTTTATTTTGCCGTTACCCTGGCCGCTGCTTGCTGAAATCAACCGTCGCCGAGATCGTCGTCCTGCCGTACGGCGCCACGGTCACCGCGATGCGCACGCCAACGGACGAATCTCGCTTGCAGGGACGCACCGATGATGTACCACCACCACGTCCCTACCAGCCCGTGAAACGCGAGCGGCCACCAGAAGTTCGGAAAATCCGATAGCGGTCCGGCTGTCGAGGTCGGAAACATCCACGCCAGCGGCAGCACGCCTAGACTCAGCGGAAAATCCAGCGCGAGAAACGGCGTCCAATACGCGGCCCAGCGTGCCTCTTGATGTAGGAGGGTGAGCGTCAGTGCAATCGCAATGAGCGCGGCATGCACCAGAGCCATCGCCACGCCGCCGACGGAGAATTGCAATCGACGCATAACGCTCACTTCGTCGCGGCCTCGGCCATCAACGCCGACCGGACGCGAGACGATTGCTCGTGCTCAGCGCAACCGACGAGCATCGTCTGCGGTCTGCGCGTAGCGAATTTTCGCAATCCGTGCATCGTGGTAATGTGCCGCGTGAAAAGACCAGAGCGCCTCGCAGGTAACAAAAGATGCGGCCAAGAGATTTGGTCCAAGAGATTTGGTCGGGGAGGCGCTGCGCCTTCAGTGTAGCGTAGCGAGGCGCCGCTGAAATGCGAGCGCCGGTATTCAATCAAAGGCAGCCCAAATAATGACAGAGCCTGGACCCTATGGCGCGCCGCGAGCGCGCGTCGACGATGCGCCGCAGCCGGTAGATCATCGCTTTCGCTGGAAGGCCGTGTTCATCGGCGCGGCCGCCGATCTCGGCACCAGCACCGCAGCGGGCATCTTGATCTTTCTGTTGTTCTCCATCGCGTTCGGTGCGGAAGGTTTGACCACCGATCAGCTGCTTGCACAGCTGATTCGCTACTGGCCGTTTCTGATGGTGTCGATGATCGTCGGCGCCGGTTGTACCGTACTCGGCGGCTACATTGCGGCTCGCATCGCCCGGCAGCGATTTCTATTGCACGCACTGGCGGCCGGCGTGCTGTCGCTGGTGTTGGGAATATTGCTGTTTCCGCAGGACGACGGGCCCTATGCGGGAGTGATGGCGCTGATCGGTTACGGGTTGCACTTGCCGCTCGCGATCTTCGGCGGCTATCTGGCGCGCGCATTCTGGCGCCGCCGCTCCGGCATTCGGGTATCTGCATGATTCCCACTAAATTCGAATCGCGTCACTTACCGACGCGCCACCAGCAACTGCGGAGAAACAAGCTGAAACGCGAGTAAGTGGACATCGCGGGCGGCG
The DNA here is from genome assembly GCA_038240725.1 of Burkholderiales bacterium. Taxonomy (GTDB): domain Bacteria; phylum Pseudomonadota; class Gammaproteobacteria; order Burkholderiales; family SHXO01; genus SHXO01. The sequence continues at coordinate 9,929 of JBBRGM010000036.1, forward strand.
CGCGCCCGCCGTCTACCTCTACGCCATGCCGAACGCGGTCAGCAACGTCTGACGATGCTCGCCGTGTGCAGTGTTCAGCGCACGCACCGGATCGCCGGTCAGACTATCCACCACGACGCGACCTGGCCGCTGTCCCGCGGGCGTGTCGATCAATTTCTTAACGGCATCGGCGACCTGCTGCGGCTTCGGCGAATTTTCGCTCGCGAACAGTTGCGCGAGCCCTTCGCCCATCTGTTTGGGAATTTCGGCGACTGCGCCGTATTCGTTGGCGCGTGCTGCGTCGGCAGGATACAAGCCGTTGTTGCCCACCTCGGTCGGAAATGCGCCCGGTTGAATCAGCACCACGTCGATGCCCAATCCCTTCAACTCGTCGCGTTGCGCTTCGGCCAGCGCTTCGAGCGCAAATTTGGTGGCCGCGTACATTCCCAGGCACGGCAGCGAGAAGCGGCCGACGATGCTGGACGTATTGATGATCAGTCCCGAGCGGCGCTTGCGCAGGTACGGCAGCACGGCGCGATTCACTCGCAGCGGCCCGAATACGTTGGTCTCGAACAGACCCTTGGCTTCCTCGAGCGAATACGCTTCCAGCACGCCGGCGGAAAATCGGCCGGCGTTGTTGAAGACGACATCGATGGCACCACCGGTTTGCTGCGCGATCGACTCGATCGCTTTTTGTACCGACGTATCGCTGGTGACATCCATGTCGACGACGTGGACGTGGCCGCCGCCGGTGCGCGAGGCGCCGAGCTGTTTTGTCGCACCGGCGTTTTTGCCGCTGCTGTCGCGCAATGTCGCGAATACCTGGTGCCCCGCATTGGCCAGAGTTTCTGCGGTGAGCCGGCCGAACCCGCTCGAGCTGCCCGTGATGATGATGTTTGCCATGCTGATTCCCAAATGAGTAATGTGCGTCGAAGCTTGTCTGGCCGCGCGTCGCCGGGCTCGCGCCATGTGCGGAATATCCGGCTAGCGCAATATGCGGAATATCACTTGTGCCGCCGTTCGCCTCAATCGCGATGGTCCGGTGCTGCTAGACGATCTTCACGAGCTGCTTGCCGAAGTTCTCGCCCTTCAACATGCCGATGAATGCCTTCGGGGCACTGCGCAGCCCTTCGGCTACGGTCTCGCGATACTTGAGCTTGCCTTCCGCTACCCAGCGCACCAGCTGACTGGTGGCACGAGCATACAGGTCGATCCGGTCGAACACGATGAAGCCTTGCAGTTTGACGCGGTTGACCAAAAACGTGCGCATCATGTTGGTCGCGTGCGGGCTTTCTGCGTTGTAGTCGGCGATCATCCCGCACAGTGCCACACGCGCGAACGGATTGAGCTGACGCAGCACGGTGTCCATCACCACGCCGCCGACGTTTTCGAAATAGCAGTCGATGCCGCGCGGCACTGCTGATTTCAAATCCTCATACAAGTTGCCTGCTTTGTAGTCGATGCACGCGTCGTAGCCGAGCTCCTGCACGGCGTATTCGCATTTCGCTTTGCCGCCTGCGATGCCCACTGCGCGACAGCCTTGCAGCTTTGCGAGCTGACCGACTACGCCCCCGACAGCACCGGTGGCCGCCGATACGACTACGGTTTCGCCGGCTTTCGGCTGGCAATGTTCGAGCAGGCCGATCCACGCGGTGCCGCCCGGCATTCCAGCGACGCCGAGATACGCAGACAGCGGAACGAGCTCAGGATCGACTTTGGTCAGGCTCTCTGCATCGGACACGCCGTAGGCTTGCCACCCGAGACGGCCCACTACGAAATCGCCGACCTTCAATTTCGGATGCTGCGTTTCGATCACTTCGCCGACGGTGCCGCCGACCATCACTTCGCCGATCTGCACCGGCGGTGAGTACGACTTGACGTCGTTCATGCGCCCGCGCATGTACGGGTCGAGCGAGAGCCAGTGATTTTTCACCAGCACAGTACCGGCGGGCGGTTTCGGAATATCGGTTTCGACGATCTTGAAGTTCGATTCCTGCACCCATCCGGATGGACGGCTGGCGAGGAGGATTTGGGTATTTTTTGCCATGGCTAACTCCCGGCGAATGAAACGAAGGAAGACGCCGGCATGATACTCTAGCCCGCCGCAACGACCGCTCAGTCACAGCAAACATCCGATGACCGATTCGCTATCCCAGGCCACGCAATCGACGACGCAGGCGACCACGAAGCCAACGCTGGTGCTGCTGCCGGGATTGCTGTGCGATGAGGCGTTGTGGGCGCCGCAGGTCGAAGCATTGGCGAATACCGTGACGTCGTGGGTCGCGGATCTGAAGCGCGACGACACCATCGAAGCGATGGCGCAACGTGTGCTCGATGAAGCGCCGGCGGAACGGTTTGCGCTCGCAGCGCTGTCGATGGGCGGCTACGTTGCGCTGGAGATCATGCGCCGCGCGCCGCAGCGCGTAACGCGCCTCGCGCTGCTGGATACACGCTCACGCGCCGATGAGCCGGAAGATACGCAACGCCGCGTGATGTTCATGCGGCTGGCCGAGAACGAAGGTGGTTTCACGCCGATCACCTCGCGCATGTTGCCGCTGCTCGTTCACCCTGCGCGGGTCAACGATCCGGTGCTGGTGCAAACCATCCGCGAGATGGCAGACCGCACCGGTGTCGCAGCTTACGTGCGACAGCAAAATGCGATGATAACGCGGCCCGACTACCGCCCGTCCCTGCCGGCGATCGCTTGTCCGACTCTGGTGCTGTGCGGCCGCGAGGATGTTCTAACGCCGCTGGCGATGCATACCGAAATTGCGGCCGGCATCCCGAATTCGAAGCTGGTCGTGCTCGAGCAGTGCGGTCATTTGTCGACACTCGAACGTCCGCTGGAGGTCTCCGCTGCACTGCGGACCTGGCTGCGCGATCGCTGAGCTCTGCTAAGCGTCGGCTGCCGGCACCTGGCGCGACCGCCGCGCTTCGTTGACCGGCTTTTCCTCCGCATGCTATACACCTGCACCGTCGCAGTGCTGGATTTGCCGCCGAGGCCACACCTTCCGCAAATCTGCGCACGGCGACCGCTATACTTCGATACTTAAATTCTTGGTCGATACTTAAATTCTTGGGAATGCTCATGGCACAGCTCAGCCGCCGAGTACGCGATCTCGGAACCGAAAACGCTTTTGTGGTCCTCGCCGAAGTCAATGCCTTGCTGCGCCAGGGCAAGGACATCATCTCCTTCTGCATCGGCCAGCCCGACTTCAATACGCCGGTCAACATTCAGGATGCTGCGGTCAAAGCCATTCGCGAGGGAAAGCATGGCTACACCCCGTCCGCTGGGATCGTCGAACTGCGCGAAGCCGTCGCTCGCAATATGAGTGCATCGCGCGGAATCGAGGTCCGTCCTGACGATGTCGTCGTCGGCGCCGGCGCGAAGCCGTTCATCGGTTATACAGTGCTGAGCGTGACCGACCACGGTGCCGGCGACGAAGTGATTTATCCGAATCCCGGGTTCCCGATCTACGATTCGCAGATTCGTGCAAACGGCGCGGTGCCCGTGCCGATCCATTTGAAAGAGTCGCTCGACTTCAGCTTCGATCCGCAAGAGCTGGCCGATAAGATCACGCCGCGCACCAAGCTGCTGATCCTCAACTCGCCGCAGAATCCTACCGGCGGCGTGATATCGCACGCCGACATGCAAGCGATCGCCGACGTGCTTGCCAAGCACGAGCAGGTCTGGGTATTCGCCGATGAGATCTACGGCCGCCTGGTGTACGACGGCGAATTCGTTTCGCTTGCGAGCTTTCCCGGCATGCAGGAGCGCACGATCATCTCCGATGGCGCGTCGAAGACCTGGGCGATGACCGGCTGGCGACTTGGATTTGCGGCCAATCGCAAGCTCGCGCCGTACTTCACCAACTGGGTCACCAACACCGAATCGTGTGCATCGCACATCACGCAGTGGGCCGGCGTCGAAGCGCTAAATGGCCCGCAGGACGACGCCAATAAAATGCGCGAGATTTTTCATCAGCGCCGAGATCTTATCGTCGGTCTGCTGAATCAGGTGCCGGGTATCACCTGCAAGACGCCGGGCGGCGCGTTTTATGTGTGGCCCAATGTAACCGAAGCGTGCCGCATGACCGGCATTTCCGACTCCGAAGAATTTCGCGTGCGGCTGTTGAATGAAGCCGGTGTCGCCGTGCTGGCGGACATTCATTTCGGACCGCGTGTGCCGAACGAAGGCCAGCACATTCGCTTCAGCTACGCGGCTTCGAACGAAGCGATTCACAAGGGTGTCGAGCGCATCGCCGATTTCATTCGCAAAAATACCGTCGGCACCAAAGCAGTCGCCGCCAAAGTGGCGGGAACCGCAGCGCGGTAAGCGGCGCAGAGAGCGACGGAACCGCGCCGTGCAGTACTGGACTAACCGATTGACGCCTTCATGCCCCAGCAACTCAGAGGAAGCGACATGCCCCCCATGCTCGATCGCATCGCACGTTCTGCTCGTTCTGCCGCCGCTCTTGCTGTAGTCAGCGCCCTTGCGTTTACCGGCGCCGCGTATGCCGCGCCTTATTCGTCGTTGTATGTGTTCGGCGATAGCCTCAGCGATTCCGGCAACGTGTTTACGTTCACCACTGCGATCGACGCGCTGGACGGCGTCGATAATTTCCCGACGATACCGGCCGCGCCGTACGTTGCGGGCCGTTTTTCCAACGGCTTTAACTACGCGGACTTGCTCAATCAGAAATTATTCGGCACGTCGTCCGGGCTGACGCCGTCGTTCGCAGGCGGCACCAACTATGCCGTCGGCGGTGCGCAAACCGGCATGGGCAACATCATCGACGGGTTGCTTCCCGGCGTGCCGCCGAGCGGCATGCAGGCGCAATTGGCTTCCTATAAAGCGAAGCTCGGTGCAGGCTCCGCGAGTCCGAATGGGTTGTATGTCGTGTACGGCGGACCGAACGACATGTTGAGCATGCTGTCGGCCGCACAGGCGGATCCGCTCAACGCGATCACGATCAAGAATCAGGCGATCCAAACCGCGGTGGATAATCTGCATGGCATCCTCACCGATCTTTCCGCGGTAGGCGCACAGCACTTTCTCATCCCCAATCTGCCGGATCTCGGCGCAACCCCGCGCCTGAATGGCGATCCCATCGCTTCGAGTTTTGCGCATCTCGCCAGCGTCGAATTCAACGACAAGCTCGCGGCGATGCTGACGACGTTCGATGCACAGCACGCCGGCGACGATGTGCACTCGGCCGATGTGTTCTCCGCGTTCAATGACGTGTTGGCGAACCCCGCGAAATTCGGATTCACCAACATCGACACCGCGTGCTTCCCCGGCACGCCGTTCGCGGCGCAGAGCGGCAGCGCGTGCGCGGATCCGGAGCATTACGTATTCTGGGACGATATTCATCCGACGGCGCACACCAATCAGATCATGGCGGACCTTGCTTTTGCAGCCGCCGTACCAGAGGCGCAGGAATGGGTGATGCTGGCATGTGGACTGTTGTTGCTCAGCGTCATCGCGCGTCGCCGCATCGATTAATGCTAGCGGCGCGTCGTCACCCGTAAGCTTCGACGACGCGCTGCCGCACTCAATCGGCGTCTGCGGAGACGACCACCGCAAGCACCAATCCGACGAGCAGCACAGCCGCCGACACGACGAACCATCTGACTGTTTTGCGGTACTCACCCGCATCATCGTCCTCGATTCGCAGCGAGCGAAACAACGCGACGATCTGCAACACCACCGCCAGCACCACAGTCGTCGCGGCGATCACGGAAGGGATCGTCCATTTGCCCGGCGCTTCCAGGCCCCAGAAGCGAAAGAACGTCAGCGAAAACCCCAGTAGCACCGTGATCGCGGTAATGATGCCTTGCCGGTAACCCACCGGAACAGCAACGACCTGTTGCTTAGCTGGCGACTGAGGCGTTACTGGCGACCGTGGCGGGTTGGCGTCGTTTTCTGTCATCGTCCTATCTCCCTGGTAACGGCGCTCATATAGCGGTCTCTCCTGCATGAGGCCTTGATTGCCTCTGCTGCGAAGATGGCAGACATGCGAACGTTCTTGCAGATACTCGCGCACTTGATCTGCAAGATACCCACTTCGCAATCGTGTTCGGTCGGGAGCGCCGACCGGACAGCGAATCTCGTAACGACGTCCATTCCGAGCGTCGATTCGCAGCGATATTTTGCTTCAGCGACGCGCGCGCGTTGCGTCCGTTTCAACGGTGCAACGATCGACTTCCCAAAGATAAAGCATACTGGAGCTGTGTAGCCGCGCCAGCCGGTCCGGCGTAAGCGATGCCATGTTATCTGGTCGGGAAGGAAAACTATGCGATTTGGCTTTGCGGGTACGCTGCTGATCGGCGTTCTGGTACTAACATCGGCGCCAGCATCGGCGCAAAAGAAATACGGTCCGGGCGTGACGGACACGGAAATCAAGATCGGGCAGACGATGCCATACAGCGGTCCGGTCTCGGCGTTCGGCACGATGGGCAAAGCCGAAGCGGCCTATTTCGACATGGTGAATGAGCAGGGCGGCGTCAATGGCCGCAAGATCCGGTTGATTTCTCTGGATGACGGCTACAGTCCTCCGAAAACGCTCGAACAAACGCGGCGTCTGGTGGAATCCGACGAAGTACTGCTGCTGTTCAGCTCGTTCGGAACGCCGCCCAACACCGCAGTGTTGAAATACCTCAACGGCAAGAAGGTGCCGCAACTGTTCATGGCGGCGACCGGTCTGAAGTGGGGCGATCCGCGCGTGTATCCGTGGACGATGGCGTTTTTGCCGAATCAGAAAACGGCGACGTCGGCGTATGTTGCCTATCTTCTGCGGCAGCGGCCGCACCCGAAGATCGGCGTGCTGCATCAGAACGATGATTTCGGCAAAGACTACGTCAAGGCACTGCGCGCGCAGCTCGGCACCGCGGCGGACAGCATGATCGTCGGCGAAGCGTCGTACGAATTTACCGACCCTTCCGTCGACTCGCAAATCGTAAGCTTGAAAGGCGCGGGCGCCGATACGCTATTTACTTTTGCCTCGCCGAAATTCGCGGCGCAGGCGATACGCAAAGCGGCCGAGATCGGCTGGAAGCCGCTGCATTTCATTCCCTATTCCGCCACCTCGGTTACCGCCGTGCTGCAGCCGGCCGGCCTCGAGCGGTCGGTCGGCGTAATCGGATCGGCGTTCCTGAAAGATCCCACCGATCCGCAGTGGAAAAACGATGCGGCGACCAAAGCATGGGTGGTGTGGATGAAAAAATATTATCGCGACGGCGATGTCGCGGAAATCTACAACGTCTACGGCTACACCGCCGCGCAACTGATGGTTCGTGTGCTGCAGTCGTGCGGCGATGATCTCAGCCGCGTGAACATCATGAAGCAGGCGGGCAATCTGAAGAATGTGCAGTTACCGATGCTGCTGCCCGGGATCGCCGTGAACACCACGCCCGACAGTTACGATCCGATTCGCCAATTGCAGCTCATGCAATTCGACGGCGCGCAATGGGT
>JBBRGM010000037.1:0-17378 GCA_038240725.1 Burkholderiales bacterium
ATCCTTTCCGAGCTGGCGGCTCAGGTGTATAGCGTGGAGATCATCGAGGAAATCGCGCAAGAAGGAAAATCGCGGCTCGGCGAGCTGGGTTACCGGAACATAGCATTTCGCACCGGTAACGGTGCGCTCGGCTGGGGGCACCACGCGCCGTACGACCGCATCATGGTGACCGCCGCGCCCGATCTCATTCCGCCTGCGCTCCTCAATCAGCTCAAGCCGCTTGGGCGTATGGTGGTGCCGACCGGCATTCCGGAACGACAACAATTGCTATTGGTCAGCAAGAATGAGCAGGGACGTATCGCCACGCAGGAAATCCTCCCCGTACGCTTTTCCGAGCTGGAAGCGTCGAGCGGTGTCGTTGGCCGAAGCTAGACATGGCCAGAAGTAAGTTCTCCGCCGGCGTCGTGGTGCTGCGCCTGGATCAGCGCGGCTGGCGCTACGTGCTGCTGCGTGTATTCAAGACCTGGGATTTTCCCAAAGGGCGAGTCGAAGCCGGCGAGTCGCCGCTCGATGCCGCAGTCAGAGAAGTAGAAGAAGAAACCGGCCTGACCACGCTGGACTTTCGCTGGGGCGAAACGTATCGAGAGACTGTTCCGTACAGCAGCGGGAAAATCGCCCGGTATTACGTGGCAACCGCCGCGACCGGCGATGTGTCGCTGCCGATCAATCCATTGCTGGGCCGCGCCGAGCATCACGAATTTCGCTGGGTAACCTATGCCGAAGCGCGCCGACTGCTGCCCGAACGCCTGCAGCCCATTGTGCAATGGGCGCACGAAACCGTGGTGTTACCGACAACCGACAGCCAGGACTGAGCGGCGTTTGCATGGTCCGCGTTTCATCGTCCGCGACGAAAGTATGAGGGGCGGCAGAAGAATTGCGCCGAATGCTTCGCTATGAGGGGCGTGTCGCGGCGCGGCTCATAGCAGATCCGAGCCGCTCGCGCCTGCATGCGAGCGGCTCGTTAGTGTTGCCGCATCGAACGTAAATGCTACCAGGACTCGGTTTAGCCCCGATGCGGTTTGATTATGAGCGTCGACGGGCAGGGCGTTTACTGCCATGCGCAGCCGTTGTCCCTGCCTGGGTCCGCAGTTTTTTGTAGAGGCTTGGTTCTGCGGCTTTCAAGTAGGAAATCACGCGGAAATCATCGCGGGTGATTTTGCGAACATCGATCTGATCGACATGCACCAGACGCAGAAGCTCGCGTACCGGCTTCGGCATCGAGCGTCCGCTCTCATATCGCGATCCACCGCTCTGGGTCACGCCGATCCGTCCCCAGAAGTCCTGCTGGTTGAGTCCCAGGCGATGGCGAATTTCGCGCGGGTTAGTGAGTTTTTCGCTTGCTTTCATTTTGACGTCATATCCACGAAATTGAACATGGGACACATAGGGATGTCAGGCAACGCTGTGATGTGTAGCCGCGCTTTATCTCTTTGTCCTGGAATGTCGGGCTTAAGTTCCACCAATAAATAACTGCGCAGCTCGCATGCGGACGTCGGCATTGCGCGCAATAGCCGGAGCATGTTCGCCTCGAGCGCATCGCTCGTCGTCACACCGGTATGACTACCACAGATGCATGGACGCTACATCGGCAAGCAATGACGCTGTACTGGGTCACGAAGCGGGAAGACGTCGTGCCCATGCGCCAAAACGGCGATGTCGAACGAATTATGTTGCCTCGGCAGAGTTAGCACAACGCCGCAGACAGAATACGAGGTAACGCGAGGTAATGCAGATGATGAGCGCCGGCACTGCCGACGCGCACCAGAATCGTTCAGCCGAAAACCGGATCGTTCAAGTAAGGCGAGGACTGTTCAATTCGTAGTTGTGCGACTGGAAAGTACACTCGCAGGTGGAAATCTCCCAACCTGCGAGCTTTCGTGCACGACAGATCAGGGCAGGCGAAACACGACCAGCACGCCCGAGTCCTTCGGAAAGGTATTGTAAGGTTTGCCGAAGAGCGAGCCATAGTCATCGCCGGCGAGTCCACCCCAGCCGGTCTCTACCGCGACATACTGCTTACCGTCTTTACCTTTATACGCAATGATGCCGCCGTTGTGGCCCTGGCCATTGTTATGTTTCCAGAGCTCTTTGCCGGTCGCCGCGTCGAACGCGCGCAGCCAGCCGCGGGGATCGGGCACGAACAATAGATTGCCCGCGGTAGACATCAAGCTCGCAAGCGGCGGTTCGGGAAATTCGACTTCCCACTTCTTGGCGCCGGTCAGCGGATCGTTGGCGGAAATATGTCCGCGCACTTTGCCATCCGGCGGATTCACCAAGCTGAAATCGGCGCCGATGTTGAGCTGTGCCATCGGCTCGAGGATCGGCGTGGTCTTCTTTACCGTCAGATCCATGCACCACTCGTTGCCGACTTTGTAATACAGGCCGGTCTTGGGGCTGTAGGTGCCCGAGTTCCAGCTTACCCCGCCGGCGATGAACGGGCAGAGCGCCTTGTGCTCGCCTTCGGAGAAGTCGCGCCGCCCGATCAACTCGCCCGTCTTCGGGTCGATATCCTTCACGAAATTGATGTTCTTCACTACGCGCCAGACGTTCTGTACTTTCGCTTTGCGATCGTAGACGAACACGAACCCGCTCTTATTCGGGTGCACCATGTACTTCTTGCCGCCGCGTTCGATCATTACGAACTCGCCGACCGCGCTGTCGAAGTCCCAGGTGTCGTGCGGCAATTCCTGATGAAACGCTTTCAGCTCGCCGGTATCGGGATCGAGGCCGATCACCGATGTCGTATAAAGATTGGTGCCCGGACGTGCCCCGTTGGTTGCCCATTCCGTGCCGGACCAGTCGTACAGCGGCGCCGGATTGCCCGTGCCCCACCACACCGTGTTGCTGTCCGTGTCGTAGCCGCCGGCCATCCAGCCGCCGCCACCGCCGGTTTTCCAAGAGTCGTTGCCCCATGTGTTGCGCGCGTCGGACTTGGCGCCTTCGTTGCCGCCGACCGTGTAGAACTTCCAGACCTCTTGTCCGCTCTTCGCGTCGACACCGAAGATAGGGCCGCGATATGGCCATTCGCCGCCTTGCGAGCCGATGATGACCTTGTCCTTGACGAACAGCGGCGCGCCGGTGAAGCCGACGGTGAGCTTTTCCGAATCGAGGAGCTTGGTTTCCCACGCGAGCTTGCCGGTCTTGATGTCGATCGCGACCAGCTTGCCGTCGAGCGTTCCCATGTAGACGAAGCCGTTGCCGAGCGCGATGCCGCGGTTGTACGGCGAATGGGTTTGCTTCGCGATCAGATCTTCGTTGAGTTTTTGCTGGTAGTACCAGATCACCTCACCGGTGGCGCCATCGAGCGCGAATACCTGGTTGTAAGCGCCGGAGTAGTACAAGACGCCTTCGGCCGCCAGCGGCATCGACTGCAGACCGCGCATCGAGCGCGGCATGCCGTGCGTCCAGGCGACGGCAAGCTTCGAGATATTCTTGGTGTTGATCTGGTCGAGCGCGCTGTAATGCCAGCTCTTGTAGCTCCCGTGGTAGGTCAGCCAGTCGCCGGGATATTTGTCGGCGTTCTTGATGCGCTCGTAGGTGACCTCTGCCGACACGGGTAGTGTGAGACCGATAAGTGCAGCGCCCGCGATACTTCGAGCGACGACTCTGAGACCGTTATGCCACACCTTCATCGCGATTCTCCCTCAAGATGAAATTACTCTGCTGGTCGGAATTGCAGCTTCGCTTCCATCCACCCCTCGAATTGCCGGGTAACAGAGTTCGAAACCACTGCAGCAAGGCTTAACGTCAGAGAACCGCGGAACTATAGTGAAGCGGTGCATACAGTTCAACCAAAACAACGCGCAACGCTCAGACCTTTAAAGAGTTTTCGAGATGTGCGGTCGCACGGAAAAAAACCTTCAGGTGCGCACAGCCCAAGTGAGCGGAGCGGAACCCGGCGTTGCATCGACGCTGGCAATGCATAGCCGACTGCAGGCGGCGGCAATGATCCAAACAAAAGGCAGCCTCGAGAGCTGCCTTGTAGTTCAAACCCCGCGAGCGCCGGATCTACCCGCGAATGGATTTACCCGGGCGCCGCATCATTTGGCGACTTGCCGCTCGCGCAATTCGTCCAGCGTCTTGCAGTCGATGCATAACGTGGCGGTGGGCCGCGCTTCCAATCGCTTGAGGCCGATCTCGATCCCGCAGCTCTCGCAGTAGCCGTAGTCGCCATTGTCGATCTTGCCGATGGTTTCCTCGATTTTCTTGATCAGCTTGCGTTCGCGATCGCGGTTGCGCAGCTCGAGCGCCATGTCGGACTCCTGGCTGGCTCGATCGTTGGGGTCGGCAAACAGCGTCGCTTCGTCCTGCATCGTGTGCACGGTGCGATCGATGTCTCGGCTGAGCTCCTCTTTCAACGTGCTCAGAATTTTCCGGAAGTGTTCCAGCTGTTTCGGGTTCATGTACGGCTCACCCTTCTTTGGCTGGTAGGGCTTGAACCCAGGTTGGAATTCAGCGTTCATAACGATCTTTCCGAAAAAATACTGTGGAGAAGCGAAACGCGTGCATGAGAACTTCATGCAGCGAAGAGAACATCGGCAATAAAAAAAGTCGCTTTGATATCAGAAAACGGTAGCCGCTGCAAGCAACATCCGAACCTGTTGCCTGCTTGCGTCGGAGCGCAAACGCACACTGCGAATGCCGGTGTTGCCTGACCCGGACACTCGCGTTGTCTGCCGCAATGTATTAGCGTCCATCAATCGTTGCGCGTTGACCATATTCAATTAGCGATACCGCTGCATTCGAGCTGCGCTCACTGTCTCGCGCTTAACCCAATAGCTCAACTGTTGCACGCGATCGGCGGCCTGATCCTCGCGGTGAGATGCAATATGGGGGCATGGTGGCCGTTTGGCAAACCCGTCTGCTGACGGCAAGCGAAAATGCGCAACCGGTGATTCGTCGTGCTCCCGCGATCTCCAACTTTCACTGACTGCAATCTACAACTCAGTTTTTTTGCGCTCGCTACCGCCGCGCCTCTGCATCCGCTTGCGAACGTCTGAGTGCGCAAATTGACCCGCTTAAGGGCAACCGGTTATAGTAGCGCGCTTCCGGGGTGTGACGCAGCCTGGTAGCGTGCCTGCTTTGGGAGCAGGATGTCGGAGGTTCGAATCCTCTCACCCCGACCAGCATCCTTGCAGCGACCGGTGTGAAGGGTGCTCCCTGCCCGTAGCTCAACCGGATAGAGCACCAGCCTTCTAAGCTGGGGGTTATGGGTTCGATTCCCGTCGGGCAGGCCAAATAAGGATCGTGGTCCGTCTCGCTGATTGGAAGTCTGGCTCAACGGTGGCTGTAGCTCAGTTGGTAGAGTCCCGGATTGTGATTCCGGTTGTCGCGGGTTCGAGTCCCGTCAGCCACCCCACCCCATCCCACCTTCATTCTTTTTGTCGCGGCGGCACGCTCCAATGCCGCAATCGAGCTAATGCCGCAACCGAGATTTCCTGCCGTGTTTGCCTGTCAACTCCAGCTTGTGGACTTCGAATGATCACCCTGCGCAACGTCACCATGCAACGCGGCGCGAAGCGCTTGCTCGAAGGCGCCAATCTCACTATTTTCGCGCGTCAGAAAGTCGGCCTTACCGGCGTCAATGGCAGCGGCAAGAGCAGTGTTCTGTCCATGCTGCGCGGCGAGCTTCACAGCGAAGCCGGTGACGTCGATATTCAGCCGGGATTGGTCGTTGCCCACGTTGCACAGGAAATGCCGGCGACCGATAGACCCGCGCTCGAATTTGCGCTCGACGGCGATCGCGAGCTGCGCGGAATCGAGGACGCGATCGCCGAAGCGGAACTTGCCGACCATCAGGCGCCGGGGCATGCGCTAGGCCCGCTCGGCGAGCTGCACGAGCGCATGGCTGCAATCGGTGGCTACAGTGCACGCGCGCGTGCGTCGCAGATTTTGTCCGGACTGGGCTTTTCGCAAGCGGACCTGACGCGGGCGGTTACGGAATTCTCCGGTGGCTGGCGCATGCGGTTGAATCTCGCGCAGGCTCTAATGACGCGCTCCGATTTGATGATGCTCGATGAGCCGACCAACCATCTGGATCTGGATGCGGTGATCTGGCTGGAAGAATGGCTGGGGCGCTACGAAGGTACGCTGGTACTCATCTCGCACGATCGCGAGTTTCTCGACAACACCGCCACGCACATATGCAACATCGAAAACCGCACGCTCAAGCTCTATAAAGGCGATTACTCGGATTTCGAGCGCCAGCGCGCAGCGGCACTCGAAGGACAGCAGGCTGCATACAACAAGCAGCAGCGCCAGATCGACCACTTGCAGCAGTTCGTCGATCGGTTTCGCGCGAAGGCCACCAAAGCCAAGCAGGCGCTAAGCCGCCTCAAGGCGCTGGAACGGCTCGAGCGAATCGCAGCAGTGCAAGTCGATTCCGGATTTACCTTCAAGTTTCGCGAGCCGGTACACGCGCCGCAGGTACTGCTCACGTTGGAACACGTTGGCGCAGGTTACGGCGAACGAACAGTGCTCGACGATCTCACCCTTACCCTGCGTGCAGGCGAGCGCATCGGTTTGCTGGGCGTCAACGGTGCGGGCAAGTCGACCTTGGTAAAAACGCTGGCAGGCGAACTGACGCCGTTGACCGGCGAGCGGCGCGAAGGCAAAGGTCTCAAGATCGGCTACTTCGCGCAGCATCAGCTCGATCTGCTGCGGCCCGACGAATCGCCGCTCAAACATCTTTTGCGCATGGAGCGCAACACGCGCGAGCAGCAGCTGCGCGACTACCTCGGCGGATTCAATTTCCGCGGCGACATGGTGGATGCGCCGGTCGAGCGATTCTCAGGCGGCGAAAAGTCACGTTTGATTCTCGCCTTGCTGATCTGGCAGCGGCCGAATCTGCTGCTGCTCGATGAGCCGACCAATCATCTGGATCTCGATACGCGCGAAGCGCTGACCATCGCGCTGCAGGATTTCGAAGGCGCAGTCGTGGTGGTTTCGCATGATCGCCATTTGCTGCGTGCCACTGCGGAAACTCTGCTGATCGTGACGGGCGGCAAGCTCAATACTTTCGATGGCGACCTGGACGATTATCGCAATTGGCTAGCGACGCGCAATCGCGATGCGGCGTCGGTGCCGAAGGCGGTAGCGGCAGCGCCGCAGGTCGACCGCAAGCAGCAACGCCGGTTGGAAGCCGAAGCGCGCAATCGCGTGTCTTCTCAACGTCGTCCGCTCGAGCAGCGCTTGCGCAAGTTGGAAGACGAAATCGCCAAGCTCACCGCGCAGAAAAAGGAGCTTGAAAGCCGACTCGCCGATCCCAATCTTTACAGCGATTCGAACGGCAACAAGCTGCAAGCCGGACTCGAAGAGCAGTCGCGCATGCAACGCCGCTTGCAAGAGGCGGAAGAGCAGTGGCTGCAGCTGCAAAGCCAACTCGAAGCGCTTGCCGTCAGCTAGTTGTCGCGCCTACATCGCGGCGCTCGCCGAGCAGCGCATGCAGCGTTGCGATCGATGTTCCTAGGAGGGAACCGTGTTTAAACGCATCTCACTATTCCTGATCACCAACCTGGCGATTTTGCTGGTGCTGAGCTTCACCGCTCGCATTCTCGGCGTCGACCGGTTTCTCACCGCTAACGGGCTCAATTTGGGTGGGCTGCTGGTGTTCGCCGCCCTGTTCGGGTTCGGCGGTGCGCTGATCTCGCTGCTGATCTCCAAATGGTCCGCGAAGCGGATGGTGGGCGCGCAGATTATCGAGAATCCAAGCAATCAGACCGAACGCTGGCTGGTCGATACAGTGCGCCGTCATGCGCAGCTCGCCGGCATCGGTATGCCGGAAGTGGCCATCTACGAGGCACCGGAGATCAACGCATTCGCAACCGGGGCAAACCGCAACAACGCCCTGGTCGCCGTCAGTACCGGTTTGCTGCAACAGATGTCGCCCGACGAAGCGGAAGCGGTTCTGGGTCATGAGATCAGCCACGTCGCCAACGGCGATATGGTGACGCTCGCGCTGGTGCAGGGCGTCGTCAACACGTTCGTGATTTTCTTCGCTCGCATAATCGGCAGCGTGGTGGATCGCACCGTGTTCAAGAACAACAACGACGGACCGGGTCCGGCTTATTGGATCACGTCGATCGTGGCGGAGCTGGTGCTCGGCATCGGCGCAACCATCATCGTCATGTGGTTTAGCCGGCAGCGCGAATTCCGCGCCGATGCCGGCGGCGCGCAACTGGCGGGGCGCGACAAAATGATCGGCGCGCTGGAGCGGCTGCGTGCAGTCCATGAGCCGTCGACTCTGCCCGACAAAGTTGCGACATTCGGCATTACCGGCCGCCGCGGTGGCGGCATCGCGGGGTTGTTCATGTCGCATCCGCCGCTGGAAGTGCGCATCGCCGCGTTACGCGAAGGTACTGCCGGTTCGGGAGTGAAGCTGGCTCGCTGAAGCAGCTGGAACGTGCTACCCAAAAGCGCCGAGAAAAACTCGGCGCTTTTTTTTTGGCAAGTCATCCGTTCGGTCAAGCTCACTCGCGTTGCATATAATTTCGCAGCCTATTCGTTGTGATCGTCAGCGCGCGAACGAGAGTTTCAGCTTCATCGTACCGACGTCAAGATATTCCAGGATCACCTCGCGGTTGCGTCCCTTCGCCAGTGCGGATAAAACCGGCAGAGCGCGCCCGGTAGGATTGTTCGCGCGCAACGTCTCCAGCTCATCGGAGGTCATGCGAGTTACTTCGCCAGGCATCGCGTCGAGCGCAATCTCCAATTCCGCGATGTCGCTGCTACTCGGATCGCATCCAAGCAGCAGTGCAGTGCCGATCGCGCCGACCAGCGGGCGGGCGCCGTTCAGCGGCTCTGGATACGGCGCGTCGTAAGACACCAACAGCACCGGCTTGCGATCGGCCAGGCACTGCGCGGCCGCTTCCAGCAGTCCGGCTGCAAAACTCCAGTCGTACCCGCATAAGCTGGTGGACGCCGCGTGAGAGCGCAGCGCGATGCCCCAATAACCGGCGGATGCGTTATGCACGGAGTTGTGAAAGCGCGTGGGCGACACATCGCGCTCCGCCGTTGCCAGGCTCTGGCAGATCTCGTGGATTACCTGCCCATCGCCGCCTGAAGACGTAAACACCGTCGCGATCGTATCGCGTGGCATCGCGACCGCTTCGAGTGCCTGCAGGCCGACCGACAAAGCCAGCTTGACGCTGATTCCGGTGCGTCGGCGTTCTGCCGGCGGCAATACGGTGATCGGTGGGAGAGCCAGGTCCGCTGTAACGTAGGGCGCATCGCCCGCCAAGATCGGCGCGCTCGCTCCCCAGCCCGCCAAGCCCGGGCCCAGCACGCTGATGGCCTGCACGAAGACGCGCATCAAGCAGCCCGACCCAAAATCAAGCTGCAGTTGCTGCCGCCGAATCCGAACGAGTTGCTCATAATCCGTCGCGCTGCGCGCTGCTCGTTTGCCAGAAGGTAACGCACGCGAATGGTCGGGTCGAGCTCTTGCGTGTTGGTACTGCCGGGCAGGAATTCTTCTCGTAGCGCGATCGCGCAGATGGCTGCTTCCAGAACGCCGCACGCGCCGAGCAGATGCCCCGAGCTGCCTTTGGTCGAGCTGCAGGGGACGGTGTCGCCGAACAAGTTGAACACGGCTTTATCTTCCGCCGCGTCGTTACTGCGCGTGGCGGTGCCGTGCAGATTTATATAGTCGATGTCGTTCGGGGTAACGCCGGCACTGCGCAGTGCGCCTTCCATCGCCGCTCGCGCACCTGCGCCTTCGGGATGCGGCGTCGACATGTGATGTCCATCGCTGCTCTCGCCCACACCCAATAGCAGCACAGGCTTGTCAGCCGGGATCGGATCGGCGCGTTCGAGCAACACGAAGCCGGCGCCTTCACCGATCGAGATGCCCTCGCGGTGAACGTCGAACGGGCGGCATGGCCCGCGTGCGAGCAACTCGAGCGATCCGAAGCCATAGAGTGTGGTTAAACACAAGCTGTCCGCGCCGCCGACAACTACAGCATCGCAAACACCTGCCGATATCATGCGTGCGGCAGTTCCGAATACTTTTGCGCTGGATGAGCAGGCGGTAGATACCACCGATGCCGGACCGCGCAGCTGCAGGCGCGCTTGAACGAACCGAGCCACGGAAAAATTGTTGTGCGTTCCCGCGTAGTGAAAATCGTCCGGCAGCTTGCCGGTCTGATCGCGGCGGCGGTAAGCCAGCTCCGTCGAGTGTATGCCCGAGGTACTGGTACCGAGAAACACGCCGATGCGGTGCGCGCCGTAGCGGTTCCGCGCTGCAGCGACCGCGGTTTCGAAGTCGTCCTGCTGCAAGGCCAGTTGTGCGAGGCGGTTGTTGCGGCAGTCGAAGTGTGCAAGTTCGCCGGTCACTGGCACGAGGTTGCGGTCGTCAACCTGCCCCGCCCAGGTGTCGACCTGCGCAGTCTCAAAAGTGCAGGGTGCAAGTCCGGAGCGTTGCGCTGCGAGTGCGTCGAAAGTAGCGGCCAGGCCGATGCCGAGGCTGCTGGAAACCGTGAGATTGCTCAATACGAGAGGTTGCATATGCAGTTGCCAGACGGATTTCTAAAAGCGGACGGGCGTTCCTACGTTACCGGAGGTGTCGGTGAGCGTCGCTATAATAGCCCGCAGTCGCACGCGCGCGCGGAACCCACACGTGCCATGATGTCAAAGTGTCTACTCGGATGGCGTATCGTCGGCCTATGCGCGGGTAGACGGTCCCATCTAAAGACTCTCAGCTCGACGCGTCGTTCATGGAAAATAAGAGCCAGATAAAAATGGACACCGTAGTCATGATGACCGCCGCGGAACGGGCTCTGGCCGGCATGATCATCGAAACCTTGAACCTGGAGCTCAGCCCCGACGCTATCGACCCCGCCGCGCCGCTCTATCGAGAAGGTCTCGGCCTCGATTCGATCGACATCCTGGAAATCGCGCTGACGATATCGAAGGCCTATGGATTCCAATTGCGTTCGGACGACGGCGAAAACGTCGCCATCTTCAGTTCCCTGCGCAATCTGAGCGAACACGTCGAGCGCAATCGCACACTATGAAGCTTGCGTCTGCTGAGTCGACCGGCGATGTGGAGAATAGCGTGGGCGCCAAACGCATTATGGGTGTTGCCGCCGTCGGGCTCGTCTTCATCGGCTACGAGGCACTGATTCACTGGGCCGCCCTGTCCGGACACGCAACGCTGCTCGGCCCGCTGCTTGCGACCGCGCCATGCCTTGTCATCGTAACGTTGTTGCTCCTGCGCACGCATCGCGCAGCTGGTTTGGCGTTAGCGGGAGGCGAGGTGATTTTGATCGCTGCGTTATACGCGCGCCATATCGTGCCGGATCTAACGCTGCTGTATCCGGTGCCGGGCCTGTCCGCGAACGTGCTGCTGCTGTGGATGTTCGGCCGCACGCTGCGCGCGGGCCGCGAGCCGCTGATCACACGCGTAGCGCGCCTGGTCCACGGTGCTTTGCCGCCCGAGATCGAACGCTATACGCGCCACGTGACATTGGCGTGGAGCCTATTCTTCGGCCTAATGGGAATTTCATCGCTGGCACTGTTCATTCTGGCGCCGGTGCAGGTGTGGTCGCTGTTCGCCAATGTATTTACGCTGCCCCTCATTTGCGCCATGTTCGTGTGCGAGTATGTCTACCGTGTGCTGCGCTATCCGAGGTTTCGTCATGTCTCGCTGCTTCACACGGCGCGTGCTTTTCGCCAATTCGTACGCACGCCGGCATCGAGCGAAAGTTGATGCGACTACCAAGGCTGCAAGTTCCGATTCGATGCGCTCTGCTGTGATTGCTTTGCGTCGAAGCCCGGTCGCTGTCGGCGCGCGCCGCTCCTGTTCTGCGCAGTGGCTCCATTCCTAGGCCATCGCCGGCTGTCGGATATCGTCGCAGTCCGCGGGCGCGACCGCATCAACGCGTCGCGATTTTTGTCTGAGGTTCATGCTGTCGCGCAAGCGTTGCCGCCAGCACGATATGTGGTCAATGTTTGCGCTGACCGCTATCGCTTTGCCGTCGGCCTGGCGGCGGCAATGCTGCGCGAGCAGGTCAGTCTGCTCCCCCCAGCGCATACACGTGAACTGCTGCGTACGCTCAAACAGCTGTACAGCGGCTTATATGCACTGAGCGATACCGGGCCGATCGAAGCGCTCGATACGGTGGCATATCCGGCCGCACCGTTGCCGGCCGGCGAGCTCATCGACGGTGATATCGATGTCAGCATGCTGGCATTTCCCGATGCGCAATTGGCCGCGATCGCGTTCACATCGGGCTCGACCGGTGCGCCATCGCCGCACCCGAAGACCTGGCGCGGCCTCACGCGCGGCGCGACCGCAGAAGCGCAGAGCTTGGGCATGCTAGACGATTCCGCAATAACGCTGGTCGGTACGGTGCCCGCGCAGCACATGTACGGTCTGGAATCCACCGTACTGCTTGCTCTGCACAACGGATTGGTGCTCGACGCCGGACGCCCGTTCTATCCCGCCGATATTCGCGATGCGCTGGAACACGCGGCCGGCAACGGGGTTCTCGTCACGACGCCGGTACATTTGCGCGCGCTTCTTGCGGACGCGACCGCGCTGCCGAACTTGCGGTTGATTCTATGCGCGACCGCGCCGCTGTCGCCGAAGTTGGCAGTGCAAGCCGAAGCGCGCTACCACGCGCCCTTGTATGAAGTGTACGGCTTCACCGAAGCCGGCATGGTTGCAACCCGGCGCACGACACAGGGACTCGAATGGCATCCCTTGCCTAGCGTGCAACTGCGCAAAGCCGACGATGCCAGCGTCTGGTTCAGCGGCGGCCACGTGCCTGCTGAGGTTTGTGCGACCGACTTGCTGGAAATCACGCCGACTGGAACTTTCATTCTGCAGGGACGCAACGCGGATCTGGTCAACGTCGCGGGCAAGCGTACCTCGATCGCCTATCTCAACCACCAGTTGATCAACATCGATGGGGTTCGCGATGGTGTGTTTTTCATGCCGGACGAGCGTGCGGAAGGCGTGACGCGATTGATCGCTTTTGTGGTTGCGCCGCAGATGTCGCGCCAAGACGTGCTGGCCGAGCTGCGCAAACGTATCGATCCGGTGTTTCTGCCGCGGCCGTTGTATCGCGTAGAATCGCTGCCGCGCAACGCGACGGGCAAACTGCCGCGCGACGCATTAGCTGATCTTGCGCTGCAATCGACGGAAAGCGCCGAATGACGGTCACATTGATGAACGTCGACGCGCGGAGCTCGTCGTGAGTCCAACTTGGCTTGCGCAACGAGAGCGCGGCAGCGCATTTATTCTGCACTTGTTCATCGCCATCGCGCTGAACTTCGGTCGTCCGATTGCGCGCTTCATCATGCTCGGCACCGCGTGGTATTTCCTGCTGTTCTCGATCAGGCCGCGTGCAGCATCGCGCAAGTATCTGCGCAAGGCACTCGGGCGACCGGCGCGCTTCTACGATGTGCTGCGCCACTACTTTGCGTTCGCTACGGTGGGGCTGGACCGCATCTATCTCCTCAATGACCGCGTCGATAAGTTCAAGGTTGAAATCTACGGCGAACACCATCTCGATGCTTTGAACGAACGCGGCGGCGGTTGCTTGCTGCTCGGCGCGCACCTCGGGAGCTTCGAAATTCTTCGTGCCGTGGGCGCGGCGAAGCACCGGCAGATCGGCTTAGTGATGTACGAAGAAAATGCGCGCATGGTCAATCGGATCGCTCGCTCGATCAATCCGGAGGTCGCGGAAAATGTGATTCAACTCGGCCGCTTCGATTCGATGCTCAAAGTGCACGAAAAGCTCGAGCAAAGCAAATGGATCGGCATTCTCGGCGATCGCGCATTGAGCCTCGAAGCACAAATGAAAGTGCCGTTTCTCGGAGAAGAGGCATCGTTTCCGACGGCGCCGTTTCGTCTCGGATTGATGCTCAAGCGGCCGGTCATTTTGATGCTCGGCGTGTATCGCGGCGGCAACCGCTATGATCTTCACTTCGAGACGCTGTTCGATCCGGCGACGGTAGATCGCGCGAATCGCGAAGGTCGCATCCGCGAAGCCTTGCAGCAATACGTTGAACGGCTGGAGCATCACTGCCGCGCGGCGCCGTACAACTGGTTCAACTTCTACGATTTCTGGGACGGTAGCGTGCATGCTGGATAGGTTGACGCGAAGGCTCAAACTGGCGGTGTTACTGTGTCTGTTGTTCAGCGCATTCGCAACGACCTGTGCCGACGCGCAGAACGCAGATGGCTGGGGTTTGGAACAGTTGATGACGCAACTCGGCCGCGTGCAGCGCTCCAATGCGCACTTCGTCGAGCGCAAATACATGAAGGTGCTGAAGACGCCGCTCGAGCTGAGTGGAACCCTCGTCTATGAGTCGCCCGGCCGGCTGGTCAAGCGCACGCTCAGGCCCAAACCGGAATCGATGACCGTCGATCAAGATGTGCTCACATTGGAACGAAAAGGTCGCGAGCGAGTCTTGCGGCTGCAGGATTACCCCGTGCTGTGGGCGTTCGTCGAGAGCATTCGCTCGACCTTGAAGGGCGATCTCGCGCAGCTGCAGGCGTTCTATACGGTAGCGCTCACGGGCGATGCCCAGCACTGGCAACTGTCGCTCACGCCGAAAGATCCGAAGATGAGTGCGCTGATTACGGCGATTCAGATCGGTGGTGGATCCGGCAAGATCGATACGGTTGAAGTGCGGGAGGCGAAAGGCGATCGCTCAGTGATGACGATCGTCGAGGATCCTGCGTGACGCCCTGGGCGCGGCCCGCGGTTCTCATCTGGCTTGTATTTTTGGCGGCGTGCGGCTGGGGTGCATCGCGCGCGCATTACACCGCGGACATGAGCGCGTTCCTGCCGCGCTCGCCGACGCCTTCGCAACAGCTGCTGGTAGATCAACTGCGCGAAGGCGTGGTTTCGCGGTTGCTGCTGGTCGGCGTCGACGGTGCGCCGGCAAATACGTTGGCATCACTTAGCGAAGATCTCGCTAAACGTTTCTCGCTCGATCCTGCGTTTACTTATGCCAACAACGGCGCGGACGACCGGCTTACAGCCGACGGCGCATTTCTGCTGCGTAATCGCTATCTGTTGAGTCCCGGCGTGACGCCGGAACGCTTTTCCGCCGCGGGTTTGCATGAGGCGTTGGAGAACGATCTGGAGTTGCTCGGCTCAGCACTCGGCACTCTGGTCAATCGCATTCTCCCCAACGATCCCACCGGCGAACTATTGACACTCCTCGACGAGCTGCAGCCGGCCGGCGGCCCGCAAAAACAGCATGGCGTGTGGTTCAGCGCGGATGGCAAACGTGCATTGCTGGTGCTGCAAACGCGAGCGGCAGGCTTCGATATCGATGCGCAGGAGCGCGCGATTGCACAGACACGCGCTGCATTCGCGCAGAGTGCTGAAGCGCATCACGCTGCACAGGCAACGCTCGCCATCACCGGGCCAGGCGTGTTCGCGGTAGCGTCGCGCGAAGCGATTAAGAGCGATGTGTCGCGTATCTCTACCTGGGCTGTGGTGCTCGTGTCCGGATTGCTGCTGGCCGTGTATCGGTCGCCCCGCATCCTCGGGCTGATCTTGCTGCCGGTCGTTACCGGCGCGCTCGCCGGCATCGTCGCGGTCGATATCGCTTTCGGATCGGTTCACGGCATCACCCTGGGCTTCGGCGCGACGCTGCTGGGTGAGGGCGTGGATTACGCGATTTATCTGTTCACCAATGCGCTGGGCGCGTCTTCCCAGCGGAGCACGGCGCGTATCTGGCCGACCTTGCGATTGGGTGTGATGACTTCGGTAGTCGGATTCAGCGTGTTGTTGCTATCGGACTTTACCGGCCTCGCGCAGCTCGGATTGTTTTCTATCGTCGGGCTGATCGTCGCGTTCGCCGTCACCCGCTATGTCCTGCCCGAACTCGCGCCCACCGGTCTTATTGTTAGACCGGTCGCGATGCTCGGACCGCGCATGCTGACACTCGTTGGCAAAGCACACGTCTTGCGCTGGCCGCTGATTGCGCTGATCGGCGCGTCGCTGGTCTGGCTCGCAATGCACCGGTCATCGTTGTGGGATGACCGGCTCGAGACGCTGAGCCCGGTACCGGAAAAAGCCAAGCGCCTGGATGAGACGCTCCGCAAGGAGCTGGGCGCGCCCGATGTCGGGCAGCTGCTGGTCGTGCCGGGATCATCGCGACAGGGCGTGCTCGAAGCAACAGAGCAAATCGGCGCCGTTCTGAACGGCTTGCAGCAGTCGGGCGAGCTGCTCGGATACGAATCGCCCGCACGGGTGCTACCGAGCGATAACACGCAGCGCGCGCGCCAGGCGGCGTTGCCATCCGATGCACATCTTCGGCATGCGCTTACCCAGGCGTTGCGTGGCCTTGAGTTTCAAAACGACTTGTTCGAACCGTTCGTGAAAGACATCGACACCGCGCGGCACGCTGGCTTGCTCGAGCGCAAAAATCTCGAAGGAACTGGGCTCGCCTTGAAATTCGACTCGCTTCTCATGCAGCAACGCGGCAACTGGGTTGCGTTGCTCCCCTTGCGGGGCGTGAAGAATCCCGAGCACGTCACGCATGCACTGAACGGCTTCCAAGGCGTCCGCCTGCTGAACCTCAAGCAGGAAGCCGATGCGCTGTACCGCGGCTATCGCGGACAGGCTTTGGTGTTTGCCATTGCGGGTGCCGGTTGCATCGGGCTGCTGTTGCTGATCGCCTTGCGCTCCATCCGCCGCGTTGCCGATGTTCTACTGCCTCTGGCGGCGGCCGTGGTCGCGACCTGCGCACTGCTCACGCTCGGCGGCGGCCAGCTCACGATGTTCCACCTCGTCGGATTGCTGCTGGTAGTCGGCGTCGGTTCCAACTACAGCCTGTTCTTCGAACGGCAAACCCTTGCTCGCGGCGATCCCGAGCGTACCTTGACCTCACTAGTACTGTGCAATGTCGCGACCATCATTGGCTTCGGCTTGCTTGCGCTCGCCCACGCGCCGGTTCTAAAAGCGATCGGTACCACGGTCGGCGTCGGTGCTTTCTTCAGCTTGGCTTTCGCAGCGATACTCGAATCATCTGAGGCAACTGGAAGACAGGATGCGGCCGCCTGAGCCAATGTCGTTCGCCGGGTGGGCCAGCAAGAAGTAAATGTTCCGCCGCGCGGCGATGTGCGATTCTGCACGAACGAACGATGATAAAATTCACCCGAGCGCCTGGCTCGCAAAGCGAGTCATCCTTCCAGGCACCCGGGGAGATTTGCATGGAACCTGCATTACTGACGTGGCGGCTCACGCCTGCCGAAAAGAGCTCTGAGCTATGGAGCTTCAGCACCTATCAAGGTGATATCTGGGTAAGAGCGCACGATGCGTTCGAGGCGCGCGCTCTGGCCGCCGACCGCTTCCGCAGGCGTATCGGTGCGGCCGATCGCCCAAGCGCGCTGGAGAGCCCATGGTATATGCGTG
>JBBRGM010000038.1:0-17349 GCA_038240725.1 Burkholderiales bacterium
CAGTAGATCGCCTTGCTGTCGGCGCGCGTGTTGTGCAAGCGCGTCGAAGAAAGCCGGCGGCACGTCGATGTTGACCAGCGGCACTGCGGTCTCTGGAAGAAGAATGAGCCGCCCTCTCGTTTTGCGCGTGAGATCGAGATAGAGATCGAGCGATGCCTGTACCCACTCCGGCCGCCACTTCATATCCTGTTTTACGTTGCCTTGAACCAGGCTGACCGCGAGCGGCTCTGCCATCGGCGTCGTCCACGCGACGCGCTGCAGCCCCCAGCCGGCGGTCCACAACAGGATGAGCAGGTATAACGCGGGTTGTTTCGCGAGCGCGCGAAAACCGCTCGCTTGCTCGGGCTTGCCGGGCAGTTGGCCTGACCTGCCGGGCGTTTGCTCGAACTTCCCTCCCGTTGCGATTTCCGCCAACCAGCACAGTAACCCTGCGCTGCTCACGGTGACAAAGGCCACACCGTAAACGCCGAACAGCGCGGCGAATCCGGACAGCGGTCCAGTGGGCGATTGCGAGTAGCCCACACCGATCCACGGAAAGCCGGTGAACATCCAGCCGCGCACCCACTCGGTGAATGTCCAAGCCGCTGGAAACAGCAGCGCCAATACGATCGGCCGCGATGCCGGAATGCGCTTCACCATCCAACCGGTTGCTGCCGGAAACAGCGCGAGATACGAGCAGAAGAAAGCGGTGGCGAAGCACGCGAGCGGCAACGGCATGCCGCCGAAATCGTGCAGGCTGACATACACCCAGCTCACGCCGGCGAGAAAATAGCCGAGACCGAAGCTGAAGCCCAGCCACAGGGCTTGACCGGCGCTGCGGCAACGATTCCATAACCACGCGATTGCGGCCAGACAAAGAACTGGAATCGGAAACAAATAGAACGGCGCGAAGCCGAACACGCACAGCGCACCGAGCGCGATGCTGAATACGATCGGACGAGTGCCCGGATTCAGCGCAGACAGATCCAAACGTTCGCGCAACGAGCGTTTGCGCGCGGCGCCTGCCGTCATTCAACCGGCAGCTTTTCGACCAGCAACGCGTGCAGTCGGCGACTGTCGGCGCGCAGGACGCGGAACTTCAGCCGGTCGAACTCGATCTCTTCTTCGCGCTTGGGCAGGCGGCCGAACTTGCTCAGCAGCAAGCCGCCGATCGTATCGAACTCTTCGTCGGAGAATTGCGTACCGAAGGTCGAGTTGAAATCCTCGATGCTGGTTTGCGCTTTCACGCGATATTGTCCGTTGCGCTCCAGCAGGATCTGCGCTTCGGTTTCGTCGAAGTCGTATTCGTCTTCGATCTCGCCGACGATTTGCTCGAGCACATCTTCAATCGTTACTAAACCGGCGACACCGCCGTACTCGTCGACGACGATGGCGATGTGATTGCGCGTGCGGCGGAAATCCTTGAGCAGCACGTTGAGCCGCTTGGATTCCGGAATGAACGAAACCGGGCGCAGCAGCGCACGGACGTCGACCTCTTGCCCCGCGAAGTAGCCGAGCAGGTCCTTGGCGAGCAGCATGCCGATGATGTGATCTTTACTGTCGCCGATTACCGGGAAGCGCGAGTGGCCCGATTCGATGATCTGCGGCAGGAATTTTTCCGGCGCGTCCTGGATATCGATGACTTCGATCTGTGCGCGCGGCACCATGATGTCGCGTGCCTGCATCTCGGACACCTGCAGCGCGCCTTCGATCATGGCGAGTGCATCGGCATCCATAAGGTTGCGCTCGTAAGACGAATGCAGCAGCTCGAGCAGCTGGCTGCGGTCTTCGGGCTCGCGCATCAGGATGGCCCCGATGCGCTCCAGCAAGGTCGGTTTAGGGTGAGGTTCCATTCGTGGCGAGCGGGGCGCCTGCAAAAATGCAGGTCAGGCCGGCACGGCGTAAGGGTCAGGATACCCCAGCCGCGTAATGATTTCAGTCTCCAGCGTTTCCATCTTCTCAGCGTCGCGTGTGCGTTCGTGGTCGAAACCCTGCAGATGCAGCATGCCGTGCACGACCAGATGCGCGTAATGACTCTCGAGTGTGATGCCCTGCGCGCGCGCTTCTTTGCGCACAACCCCGGCGCACAACACGATGTCGCCGCTTAAGCGGTGCTGCTCTGGATAAGTGAATGTCAGCACGTTGGTCGCATAGTCTTTGCCGCGAAACGTGCGATTCAATTCGCGGCCTTCGCCCTCAGTGACGATACGCACGGTGACCTCGGCGTCTTGCAGCGCGGCTGCTTTCGCCCAGCGCCGTATCTGCAGCGGCGAAGGCAGTCCCACGCCGCGCGATGCTTGTTGCACGGTAAGTTTGATCTTTGCCGCAGACACCGTGCTTGACCTTGCGGTTACGATTCGCGGCGAGTGCGGGCCTCATACGCATCGACGATGCGCGCTACGAGCGGATGGCGCACCACGTCTTCGCTGGTGAAATGATTGAACGAGATACCGCGCACGCCCTTCAAGACTTCCTGCGCATCGACCAGTCCGCTCTTCTGCCCGCGCGCCAGGTCTACCTGCGTCACGTCGCCGGTGATGACGGCCTTGGTACCGAAGCCGATGCGGGTGAGAAACATCTTCATCTGTTCCGGTGTCGTGTTCTGCGCTTCGTCGAGAATGATGAACGAATGATTGAGCGTGCGCCCGCGCATGTAGGCGAGTGGAGCGACTTCGATCGAGCCGCGCTCGAACAGCTTGCTGACCTTCTCGAATCCCATCAGATCGTACAGCGCGTCGTACAGCGGCCGCAGATACGGATCGACCTTCTGGTTGAGATCGCCGGGTAGAAATCCGAGACGCTCGCCGGCTTCCACTGCCGGCCGCACGAGCACGATGCGCTTCGCATTGTCTCGCTCGTAGACGTCCACTGCACAGGCAACCGCGAGATACGTTTTGCCGGTGCCCGCCGGGCCGATGCCGAACGTGATGTCGTACTCTTGAATGCTGCGCAGGTAATGAACCTGATGCGGCGTGCGGCCATGCAGATCGCGGCGGCGCGTGATGAGGACGGGCTCTTCCTCGGCTGCATCCGCCGACTTCGGATTCATGACTTCGATCAGGCCGAGCTGCACATCTTCCACGTTCAGGCTGGCGCCGGACATCTGGTAGAAACGTCGCAACGCCTCAGCCGCAATTTCTGCTTGCGCTTCCTCGCCGGCGATAAAAAAATGTTCGCCTCGGCGCGATACACTCACGTCCAGTGCGGCTTCGATCTGTTTGAGGTTTTCATCCAGCACGCCGCACAAGTTCGACAGGCGTTCGTTGTCCACCGGCGCGAACGTAACTTCGATCGGTTTCAAAGCGCAGCGCGCCCACGCAGCGAGTGCGTCATCGCGGCGGTGATGTGGACATCGACGAAGTTGCCGACCAGCTTGGCGTCGCCGATGAAATTCACCATGCGATTGTTCGATGTGCGTCCGGTCAGCTCCGCGTCGTTTTTCTGGGAAACGCCTTCGACTAGAATCCGCTGGTTGGAACCGACCATTGCTTCGCTGATGCCGTGGGCTTGCGAGGTGAACAACGTCTGCAGACGATGCAGACGCGCGGCTTTTTCTTCGCGGGTCGTGTCATCTGCAAGGTTCGCTGCCGGCGTGCCGGGGCGCGCGCTGTAGACGAAACTGAAGCTCGCATCGAAACCAACCTCGTCGACCAGTCGCATCGTCGCTTCGAAATCCGCATCGGCCTCGCCCGGAAATCCGACGATGATGTCGGTTGTAATCGCGATGTCGGGGCGTGCCGCGCGCAATCGGCGCACGATCGATTTGTATTCGAGCACGGTGTAGCCGCGCTTCATCGCAGCCAGCACGCGGTCGGAGCCGGATTGCACCGGCAGGTGAACGTGCCCCGCCAGTTGTTCGATCGCGCCGTGAGCGTCGACCAGGCGCTGGGTAAATTCTTTCGGATGCGAAGTGGTGTAGCGGATTCGGCCGAGGCCCGGCATTTCCGCCAGATACTCGAGCAGCGTGGCGAAATCCGCCACTTCGTCATCGCTCGTCCGTCCGCGATAGGCATTAACGTTCTGGCCGAGTAGCGTGATTTCGCGCACGCCTTGATCGACGAGGTCCGCGACTTCGGTCAGGACGTCATCCAGCGGCCGTGAGACTTCTTCGCCGCGCGTATAAGGCACCACGCAGAAGCTGCAGTACTTGCTGCAGCCTTCCATGATCGACACGAATGCCGTCACGCCGTCGACGCGCGCCGGCGGCAAGTGGTCGAACTTTTCGATTTCGGGAAAGCTGATATCGACTTGCGGCTTGCCGGTCTTGCGCCGCGCATCGATCATTGCGGGCAGCCGATGCAGCGTTTGCGGTCCGAACACGAGATCGACGTATGGTGCGCGGCGTACGATCGCTGCGCCCTCCTGACTGGCAACGCAGCCGCCGACGCCGATCAGCAAGCCGGGGTTGTTTCGCTTCAGATCGCGCACGCGGCCCAGATCGGAGAACACCTTTTCCTGCGCTTTCTCACGCACCGAACAAGTGTTGAACAGAATCAGATCGGCCTGCTCGGGATCTTCGGTCGGCTCCATCGCGTGATCGCGCGCCAGCACGTCGGCCATCTTGTCCGAGTCGTACTCGTTCATCTGGCAGCCGAAGGTTTTGATGTACACCTTACCCATCAGGCGATTTTACCGGCTGGGCGCCTGCGGTGGGTTGGCTGCCATGGCCTGGGCTTCGTCGGGCGTGAGCAGCCAGAGCTGGGAAATCTCGCCGTTGAAGTCCGTGCGGTAGACCACAGCGGCAGTCGCCGGCACCGCCGTCGGCATCGTTATCAGATTCTGATCGCTGTAGATCCGGCTGCCGACTGAGAGTCTGTACACCTGCTTGTCGATCTTCACGTAGGGGTAATCGAACTGCGCGGCCTTGGCGAATGCGATGTCCACGGGAAACTGGCGGTCGGCGCGCGCGGCCGTGCTGAGCGTGACGAAGACGGCGCTCAAGACCAGCGCGAGGAATGCCCGATACGACGGAAACGGTCTAGCGGTGAGCAGAAATTTCGGCACTTAGTGGGGGCGGATTATGGTGGCGAATCAGGGATTCGAACCCCGGACCAAAGGATTATGATTCCTCTGCTCTAACCACTGAGCTAATTCGCCACGCCTGCAATGACAGGGGTCGAAAGCGTACTGAGGGTGTCATCGCGTGTCAAGCGCGGGTCTTACAACCGGGACGCGAATCAGAACGTTATCGACACGCCGTGCTCTAATCGATTATGCAGAGCCGTAACTCCATATGCAGACCAGCGACTTCGACGTGATCGTCGTGGGCGGCGGCCTGGTCGGGCTGTCTGCCGCGCTGGCATTGGCGCACGCGTCGTTGCGAATCGCAATCGTCGA
The DNA here is from genome assembly GCA_038240725.1 of Burkholderiales bacterium. GTDB lineage: Bacteria > Pseudomonadota > Gammaproteobacteria > Burkholderiales > SHXO01 > SHXO01. Next base: position 5,317 of record JBBRGM010000038.1, read on the forward strand.
GAAGTCCGTCGCAGAACAAGATCAAGCGCCCACGGCCGAGTGCGCCGACTGGGACGCTCGCGTGTATGCGATCAGTCCGGCTAGCGAGGCGTCGCTGCGAGCGTTGGGCGCCTGGCCGGACGACGGCCTGCGGCTGACCGCCGTTACGCAGATGCAGATCTACGGCGATCGCGCCGGCAGCAAGCTGCAGTTCGATGCGCAGGAGGCGCACGTCGGCCGGCTGGCAACTATCGTCGAAAACACCCAGCTCGTCCGGTCTCTGTCTCAGGCAATTCTGTCTCAGGTAATAGCGACAACGCCGATCGAAATGTTCCGCCCTGCGCGGTGCGAAGCGGTGGAATTTCAAACCGACCGCGCGGTTCTGCAGCTTCATGATGGACGCAGTCTGCGGGCGAATCTGCTGGTCGCCGCCGATGGCGCGGATTCTTGGCTGCGCCAGCAAAGTGGCATCGACACGACCAATATCGATTACGAGCAAACCGCGGTCGTGGCCAATTTCGAAACGACGCTGCCGCATCGCGGGACCGCGTTCCAGTGGTTCGGCGGTGACGTAGATCTGGGGTACGGCGGGGACGTGCAGCCGGGGTTCGGCAGCGGCGCGCACAGCGGCGAACGCGATGTTCGCGCCGAGCATCAGGGCGTGCTGGCGTTACTGCCGTTGGCAGGTAATCGCGTCTCGATGGTGTGGTCGCTCGACAACGAGCGCGCACGCTCACTGCTCGCCGCATCGGCAGACACGCTATGCAACGCGGTGACGTCAGCCTCGCACGGCGCGCTCGGCGAGCTCGAGCTCATCACACAGCCGGCTGGGTTTCCGTTGCGCCTGGTGCGAGCGGCCAAGCTGGCGCTGCCGCGCCTTGCCCTGGTTGGGGACGCCGCGCATAATCTGCATCCGCTTGCCGGGCAGGGCGTAAACTTAGGCTTCGCGGATGTGCAGGAGCTAAGTGCCGTACTCGCTGCGCGCGGCCCCGAGCGCGATGTGGGAGCGCTCCATCTTCTGCGTCGTTACGAGCGGGCTCGACGCGAACAGATATTGGCCATGACTGTCGTGACGCATGGCCTGCAGCGTTTGTTCGATAGCGCCGTCTCGCCGCTTGCGTGGGTACGCAACGCGGGTCTCAACCTGACCAATCGCCTGGCGCCGCTCAAAGCGTTATTGATCAAGCAGGCTTTGGGCGAGCCGATCTACCCCAACTGAGGATTGTCATGCTGAAACGATTTCTATCCGTCGCTGCCATTGGCCTATTGCTGGTGAGCGCCGTTGCAAGCGCAGACGAAGCCACGATTCGCAAAGCCGCTGCGGCCAAATTCCCGCGCGCCAATGTGCAGTCGGTAACCAAGTTGCCCTACCTCGGATTGTACGAAGTCGTCTTGAGCGGCGAGATTCTCTACGCCGATGAGAACTTCGACTACATCATCTACGAAGGCAACATTATCGACACCAAGAACGACCGCAACTTTACCGAGGAGCGCAAGCGCAAGCTCACCTCGATTCCGTTCGAAGAGTTGCCGCTCGATCTCGCGATCAAAAAAGTAAAGGGCAAGGGCGAGCGCAAGGTGGCGATCTTCACCGACCCGGATTGCCCGTTCTGCAAACGGATCGAGCAGGATCTGACCAAGGTCGACAACGTGACCATCTATTACTTCTTGTATCCGATCGACAGCCTGCATCCGCAGGCGACCGAAAAAGCGAAGAAGATCTGGTGCTCGCCCGACAAGATGAAGGCATGGGACGATTACATGCAGAAAGGTACCGCGCCGACGGCTGCCTCGAGCTGCGACAACCCGGTTGCCAAGCTGACCGAGTTCGGCGGCAAACGCGGCATCAACGCCACGCCGACTCTGGTGTTCGCCAACGGCGAGCGCGTACCGGGCGCTATCTCTTCCGCGCAGATCGAGAAACTGCTGGGGACGCCGGCACCGCCTAAGACCAATTAGTCTTAGCCGAAAGTAACACGCAGGACGGTGTAGTCATGATCGCGGACGCTAAGCTGGCATTCGCGATCACTGCTTCTGCAGCTCTGCATTTTTCGCTGATCTACGGCATCGGCATCGGTGTACCGCGCAGCGTTCGATCTTCGCCGCTGCAAGTAGCGTTGACCATCGTCCCAACCCGCCACGCGGGCGTGCAGCAATTCATGCCGGCGAAAGTTGCCGAACCGACGCGCGCCATCGCCCCTAGTTCCAAGGACGCGCCGATCGCGGCGCTCCCCGCTGCGTCCGTAGACAGCGTGCGCGAGATTGCGACCAGCGCAAAACAAGTTGTCGAAGTCACGGCTGCAGCCGCACCGCCGCCGCAGATTCGCGAAGCGGATTCGCTGCCGAAGGCAGATGTGCCGCTGCTGGTTGACCCAACCTGGTACGAAGCGAAAGAGCTCGACCGCTATCCGGCTATGTTGACGCCCGTGCACCCCGCCTATCCCGAGCCCGCAGCATCGCAGAACATCATCGGTATGGTCACTGTGCTTTTGCGGATCGACGAAGCGGGCGTGATACGCGAAGCAAACGTGGTGTCCGCGCAGCCGGAAGGCTACTTCGAAGACGCGGCATTGCAGGCAATCCAGACTGCTCGCTTCACGCCGGGTCAGCGCGATGGGCTACCCGTGCGCAGTCAGCTGATCATCAAGCTGCGATTCGCGCCCACGGCGCGGAGCCTCGACGCCGATCGTTCGTAAACCCACCGCGTCAACTCAGCTCGCCCGCGAATCAATTCGGCGCAGTGAGTGAGAAGCCGAGCGGAAGCAACACCCACAGGCGGCCGGTTTGTCGCATCCGACCGGCAAGCGCCCCGGCATCATCGCCCGATCCCCAGAAGAAATCCGCGCGCACCGCGCCCTTGATTGCGCCGCCGGTGTCTTGAGCCATGACCAGACGATTCAGCGGTTCGGTCGAGTTCGGCGCTGTAGTGCTGATGAACACCGGCGCGCCGAGCGGAACAGCGCGCGGGTCGATCGCGATGCTGCGTCCCGCGGTGAGCGCGACTCCGAGCGCGCCCGTCGGGCCGTCGTTATCGGCGATCTGCTCGCGAAAGAACACGTAGCTTGCATTGCTGTTGAGCAGCTCCGGCAGCTTGTCGGGGTTGCGGCTGCCCCAGCTCTTGATTCCTTGCAGCGAAGCCTGTTCCAGCGGCAACTCGCCGCGTTCGACCAGTAAGCGTCCGATCGATCGATACGGGTGGCCGTTCTGCTCCGCATAGCTCAGTCGGATGACCTCGCCGTTTTCGAGAATAATCCGGCCCGAGCCCTGGATCTGCAGAAAGAACAAATCAACCGCATCGTCTACCCATGCCAGCTCGCGACCGGTGACGCCTTTGCCTTCTTCGATTTCGTTCCGCGTGTAATAGGGGACGACTTTGCGGCCGTCGACACGGCCCCGCAGCCGATAATTCTTGAGCTCCGGGTAGACGCTGCCGAGATCGATCACCAGCAAGTCATCCGGAACGCCGTAAACCGGAAAGCGGAACGATGCGCTCTGGCGCCGGCTGCCACGCATGATCGGTTCGTAGTAACCAGTGACGAGGCCCTGCGATGTTCCGTCCGCGTTGACGACGCTGTACGGACTAAGATGCGTTTCGAAGAACTGCCGCAAAGTTGCTTCCTCTCGCACCGCGACGCTGGCGGCGTCGGCGCAAACCGCACGCCAATCGGGTCGGTTCTTCAAGCCGATGCAGCTGCGCAGGAATACGGCAAACGCATCGGTCGCAGAATCGCTGCTCCATCCGGGCAGATCACTCCACGCCGCGGGCTTGAGATTGTTCGCCCATGAGAGCGGGGGCGGCGACGGCACAGTAGGCGCCGGCTCGGGCACGCGCACGATAACCGGCGACGGTTCGGTGCAGGTGGACGGGCAAGCCGCTGGCGGGGTCGGTCTGGTCTTCGGTACACTCGCGCAGCTACTCAGCAACATCGCCAGCAACACCAGGCCGACGCGCGCGGTCGATGAATTTTTCTTATGGATGCTCGATTGAATCATGATGAAACGGATATCCGTAATCGGCGCTGTGAATCGCCTCGATCGTATCGGTTCGGCAGCGGCTAGAGCGAAACGATGATCTGGTTTTTTATCGAGATCGGCGTCGCGCTGACGCTTTTGATTCTCATCGTCTGGTGGACGGTGCCGCGCAGTAAGAAAGGTAAAGACGACAACCAGCCGCCGCCATGACGCTCGGCGCGAAGTAACCCAGCGAGCAGCGCAGGACACGGCGCGATACGAGCATTCGAGTTTACTTGACTTGCAACGATCGCCGATCGGACCGTGATGTGTGAGCTAATGCAAGACCCGCGGAATGCTCAGCGTGAACTCCGGGATCGCGGCAACGAACTCGACGCCGTCTTCTCCCACCATCTGGTAGGTGCCGCGCATCGTCCCGACTGGTGTCGCAATCGCGGTGCCACTGGTGTATTCGAAGCTTTGTTCCGGCTTCAACGTCGGTTGCTCACCGACCACGCCCATGCCGCGCACCTCTTGAATCCGACTGTTGGAGTCGGTGATGATCCAGTGGCGGCTGACCAGCCGCGCGACCACGGTGCCGGTATTGCGGATCGTGATCGTGTAGGCGAAAACGTAGCGGCCTGCCTCTTCGTCGGATTGCTCCGGGACGTAAGTCGACTGGGCCTGAACCGTGATCTCGTAGCGCTTGTCGTCTGTCATCGAAGCATTGCACACGATTTCGGTGCCGGTGACAAGCGATCGTGCTGCGGGAATGCAGCTACAATCGGTTGCATCGCAGTCATCGCCGCCCCTCGTTGCAGACTCATGACGACGCAAGCACGCAGCCATCGTATTGCCGCCAGCATTCTCTCCGCCGACTTCGCGCGCCTGGGCGAAGAGGTGAAAGCCGTGATCGCCGCCGGCGCCGACGCCATTCATTTCGACGTCATGGACAATCATTACGTGCCCAACCTGACGATCGGCCCGATGGTGTGCGAAGCAATACGTCCGCTCACCGACGCATTCATCGATGTGCATCTCATGGTAAGCCCGGTCGATCGTATTGCGATCGATTTCGCCAAGGCCGGCGCAAACCTCATCAGCTTTCATCCCGAGGCATCCGACCACGTCGATCGCACTGTGCATCTGATCAAAGACGCCGGCTGCAAGGTCGGCCTGGTGCTCAATCCCGCCACGCCGCTCGACTGTCTGGACTACATACTGCCCGAGCTCGATCTGGTGTTGATCATGTCGGTCAATCCCGGCTTCGGCGGCCAGAAATTCATCCCCTACGCGCTGGATAAATTGCGGGCGGTGCGCGAACGTATCGATCGTCTCGATCGCGAAATCTGGCTCGAAGTCGATGGCGGAATCAAAGTCGACAACATTGCCAAGGCCGCACGTGCCGGTGCGGACACGTTCGTCTCGGGATCCGCGATTTTCTCGACCGATGACTACGCGGCAACCATTGCGTCCATGCGTGCGGAGCTGGCGAAGGCTTAGCCTGCGCCGATTCGATTCGATCACGCGCTACTGCGGCTCAGTTTTTCCGGTCGCGCCTGTCCACGCCCCTCAACGCTGAAAGGTAACTTCCTGTGTCTAACATCATCGGCCTTCCCGCGCCGATAAAAGCAGTCGCGTTCGACCTGGACGGGACGTTGCTCGACACGCTGGCCGACATTACTGAGGCCGGCAATCGAATGCTGGAAGATCTCGGGCGTGCGCGCGTCGACGAGCGCGTCGTGCGTGGATTTATCGGCAACGGGATCGCGCAACTCACCAAACGACTGCTCACCGGCCAGATGAACGGCGAGCCGCCACTGGCGTTGTTTGCCGAAGGCTTCGCGCATTTCCAGCGTCACTACGACCAGACGCTGACGTTGACCAGCAAGCCCTATCCTCGCGTGGTTAAAAGCCTGGATCGCTTGATCGAGCTGGGATTGCCGCTCGCGTGCGTCACCAACAAGCCAGAGTCGTATACCTTGCGTCTGCTGGATGCCACCGGCTTGCTGCAGTCCTTCACGCTGGTTCTGAGCGGCGACAGCCTGCCGCTCAAGAAGCCGGATCCGTTGCCGTTTCTACACTGCGCGGAACAGTTCCGCGTCCGCCCGGCCGAGTTGCTGGTGATCGGCGATTCGGCGAACGACGTGCTCGCCGCGCGAGCAGCAGGTTGTCCGGTGTTTTGCGTGCCGTACGGATACACCGACCGGGACGTGCGCGATCTAAACTGCGATGCTATAGTTGAACATCTCGGCGACGCGGTCGATTTGATCGCCGGTGCATCGCCAAGAACTTGATGCCCGAGAACTTGATGCTCAAGATCGTGATGCGTTGTCGGGGCGGATACCAAATCCGCCGCCAACTGACCGATCCTTCGACTGACTGATAACTTCGGTACCTTCAATACGGTCGTGATTCGCAAAACTTCGATGACTGGAAACGCTAGGTTGCTCGCGATGGGTCTGTGGCGCTGGTGGCGCCCGCTCGCGTTCGCCGTGCATGCAATCTAGCGCTGCTGCTTCCGTCGTTGCTGTTCTTGTGGAGTCGTTATGACCGAGTCTGAGTTTTCCCAGCTTGCGGCCCAGGGGTACACGCGTATCCCGCTGGTGCTGCAGACCTTCGCCGATCTCGATACCCCGCTGTCCGTCTACCTGAAGCTCGCCAATCGTCCGTGGTCGTATCTGCTCGAATCCGTGCAGGGCGGCGAGCGGTTCGGGCGATATTCGTTCATCGGCCTGCCGGCCGATACACGCTTCGAAGTGCGTGGGCATAAATGCTCCGAATACCGCCACGACCAGCTCGTGCAACAGTCCGAGCAGGCCGATCCGCTGGAGTTCGTCCGTGCCTGTCAGGCGCGTTTTCGCGCGGCGTTGATACCTGGTCTGCCACGATTTTGCGGCGGTCTGGTCGGCGTGTTCGGTTACGACACCGTGCGCTACATCGAACGCAAGCTCGCAATCACCGACAAGCCCGATACGTTGAATACGCCGGACGTGCTGCTGCTGTTATCCGAGCAACTGGCGGTGGTCGACAATCTGTCCGGCCGGCTGTACCTGATCGTTTACGGCGACCCGCGCGAGCCCGATGCGTATGCAAAAGCGCAAGCCCGGCTGCAGTCATTGTCGGTGCAGTTGCGTCAACCGATAACGATCCCGGAAGAAACGCCGCAGCCCGCCGCGATCCCGCAATCCGAATTCAGCGAAGATGCATTCATCGAGGCCGTTCAGCGCGCGAAGCGCTATATCCAGGATGGCGACATCATGCAGGTGGTGCTGTCGCAACGTATCAGTCATGCCTACGCGGCGTCACCGCTGTCGCTGTACCGTGCGCTGCGCGCGCTGAATCCTTCGCCGTATATGTTCTATTTCGACATGAGCGATTTCCATGTCGTCGGCGCGTCGCCGGAAATTTTAGTGCGGCTGGAAGGCGACATGGTTACGCTGCGTCCGATCGCCGGGACGCGTCCGCGTGGTGCCACGCGCGAAGAAGATATCGAACACGAGAAGTCGCTGCTGGCAGATCCGAAAGAACGCGCCGAGCATGTGATGTTGATGGATCTCGGCCGCAACGACGTCGGCCGCGTGGCTACGATCGGCAGCGTGCGGGTGACGGAGAACATGCTGATCGAGCGCTACTCGCACGTGATGCACATCGTGTCGAACGTAGAGGGAAAGCTCAAGCCCGGGCTCGATGCTATTGCCGTGCTGCGCGCGAGTTTTCCGGCCGGCACGGTGAGCGGTGCGCCGAAAGTTCGAGCAATGGAAATCATCGATGAGCTCGAGCCGACCAAGCGCGGCTTGTATTCCGGCGCGGTCGGCTACCTGGGTTTCAACGGCGACATGGATCTCGCGATCGCGATTCGCACGGCGGTCATCAAGGATGGCCGTCTGTATGTGCAGGCCGGCGCCGGCATCGTCGCGGATTCGGTTCCGGCAAGCGAATGGGCGGAAACCAAGAGCAAGGCGCGCGCGGTGCTGCGCGCAGCCGAGATGGCGCAAGCCGGTTTGCACAGTTGAGCGAAGGAGCGCGGCAATGTTGCTGATGATCGACAACTACGATTCCTTCACCTACAACCTGGTGCAATACTTCGGCGAGCTGAAACAAGAAGTCGTCGTGTTTCGCAACGATGAGGTGTCGCTGCAGGAAGTAGCGGCACTCAATCCATCGTACATCGTGATTTCGCCCGGCCCGTGTACGCCCAACGAAGCCGGCATCTCGGTGCCGCTCATCGAACGGTTCGCCGGCAAGATTCCGATCCTCGGCGTTTGCCTGGGCCATCAGAGCATCGGCCAGGCGTTCGGCGGCAAAGTCGTTCACGCCAAGCAGATCATGCACGGCAAAGTTTCGCTGATTCATCATCAAGGCGAGGGTGTTTTCAACGGATTGAACGAGCCATTCGCGGCGACGCGCTATCACTCGCTCGTCGTCGAACGCGAATCGCTGCCCGATGCACTTGAAGTCACTGCCTGGACCGACGACGGCGAAATCATGGGCGTGCGTCACAAGAGCCTGCCGATCGAGGGCGTACAGTTTCATCCGGAATCGGTATTGACCGAGTTCGGGCACAAGCTGCTGCAGAACTTTCTGCGCAGCTACCAATAACAATACGAATCGGCGACACGCAGGTCATGACCCCACAGGAAGCGTTGGTACGCGTCATCGAGCACCGTGAGATCTTCCATGAGGAGATGCTGGACCTCATGCGACAGATCATGAGCGGGCAGGTGTCGCCGACGCTGATTGCGGCGATCATGATCGGCTTGCGCGTCAAGAAAGAAACGGTGGGTGAAATCGCCGCCGCAGCACAGGTGATGCGCGAATTTGCGACCAAGGTCGAGGTCGCAGATCAGGCGCACTTGCTGGACACGTGCGGCACCGGCGGCGATAGCGCGCATACGTTCAACATCTCCACCGCGGTTGCTTTCGTTGCAGCGGCTGCGGGAGCGAAAGTAGCAAAACACGGCGGGCGTTCGGTATCGAGTAAATCGGGCAGCGCGGATGTGCTCGAAGCACTCGGTGCACACCTGGCGTTGACGCCCGAGCAAGTTGCGCGGTCGATCGAAGAAATCGGCGTCGGCTTCATGTTCGCACCGAGTCATCACAGCACGATGAAACACGCAGCCCCAGTCCGGCGTGAGCTCGCCGTGCGCACGATTTTCAATATTCTCGGTCCGCTGACCAATCCTGCAGGCGCGCAGAATCAGGTGATGGGCGTATTCCATCCCGATCTGGTCGGCATCCAGGCGCGCGTGCTGCAGCGATTGGGCAGCCGCCACGTAATGATCGTGTATGGCCTGGAAGGCCTGGACGAAATCTCGATCAGCGGCGAAACGATGGTGGCTGAGCTGAAGGACGGCGAGGTGCGCGAATACAAAGTGCATCCGCGCGATTTCAATATCGCGGAGGCGCCGCTGGAACGCATACAAGTATCCGATGGTGCGCAGTCGCAGGAGATGCTGCTCGGCGCGCTCGACAATCAAGCGGGGCCCGCGCGAGATATCGTTGCCCTCAATGCGGGCGCGGCGATCTACGTCGCTGGACTCGAGGACTCGCTGCACACCGGCGTCGAACGCGCGCGATCAGTAATCGCGAGCGGCGCGCCCCGTCGCACGCTCGATGCTTTCGTGAAATTTACCCAGCAGTTCAAAACCTGATTGCTCGCCCACCGCTGCGGCGAACTATCGAGCTTGATCGCCCAATCCTGCAAACGCTCGCTGATAAGTTGCCTCTTGCCATGAGCTCTAACGCACAGCCCGATATCCTCGAACGCATCCTGGCCGTCAAGCGCGGCGAGGTCGAAGCCGCGAAGCGGGCAAAGCCTTTGCAGCAAGTCCGTGCAGAGGCGCTGATGAATGCAGCGCCGCGAGACTTCGTCGGCGCATTGCGAAACAAAATCGCGGCGGGTCACGCGGCGGTAATTGCCGAAGTCAAGAAGGCAAGCCCGAGCAAAGGCGTTCTGCGCGAAGATTTCGACCCGGCGGCGATCGCAGCGAGCTACGCGCGGCACGGGGCCGCATGTTTGTCCATATTGACCGACCGGCAGTTTTTTCAGGGCAGCCCGGAATATCTGCAGCAGGCGCGCGAGGCAAGCGGCTTGCCGGCGCTGCGTAAGGATTTTCTGATCGATCCGTATCAAGTCTACGAGGCGCGCATGCTGGGCGCCGACTGCATTCTGCTCATCGTCTCGGCGCTCGATCTGCCGCGCATGCAGGAATTGGAGGCAACAGCACGCGAGCTCGGTATGGCGGTTTTGGTTGAAGTTCACGACGCGGAAGAACTGAATCTCGCGCTCGAGCTTACAACGCCATTACTGGGAATCAACAACCGCAGCCTGCGAACATTCGAGACGAAACTGGAAACGACTCTTGAATTGTTGAGCGAGATTCCTGCGGACAAGATCGTAGTTACGGAATCGGGAATTGCCCGGCCGGCCGACGTCGCGCGTATGCGCGAAAACGCAGTTCACACGTTTCTCGTCGGCGAAGCATTCATGCGTGCAAATGATCCTGGTGTAGAGCTCGCACGCGTTTTTTTCGGAAATATTTAGATAAGTGTGTTGCCGACGCAACACTGCCGCTCTCTCGTAAGAGTCGGGACAGTCCTGTTTGCCACTATCGCGCCAACTTCCGGGCGAGGAGTACTCGATGCGGTCTGCGCTGTTTTCAACGCAGCACCGCTCGATCAAACGGCATCCACGATTCAACAGGAGATGGTATGAAAGCGAAATTGATAGGGCTCGCAATCGGCGCTGCGTTAACTGCGCAGGTGGCTTACGCCGCGTAACATTGACCGGCAACATCAACATGGGCCCCGCAGTGGTCAAGTACCGGTGACGGCAGCACCAACGCCACCAACAGTCTGAACGCGACAGGGCTGGCTGCGCAGAAAGGTCTCACGCGTACCGGGATCGACACCACGTACTCCAACATCACCATCGGCTCGCTGGAAGATCTCGGCGGCGGACTCAAGCTCGACTTCGCCTACCAGCTTACGTCCAACTTCAACACAGCCGGGGCGCCCGCTGCGAATCGCAACAGTCATATCGGTCTTACCGGCGATAGCTGGGGCGGGGTCTGGGTGGGCACGAACGAAAACCTGTACGAACGCTATTTGTACACCGCCGATCCGCTCGACGGCGCCGCGGGTATCGGCAGTAACTTGTCCATCCTCGGCACGCCTGGGTACGGCACCGTGTTCGATGTCGGCAATGGCGAGAACGGCCCGAGCGCCGGCTTCTATCGCCGCACGGATCACACCGTCTGGTACGACTCGCCGAATTGGGGCGCTTCTCCTTCGGTGCGTACACGACGTTGAACGCGTTCAGAACCAACGCACCCAACAACGGCTTCAATCCCTCCGATCCGCATGTCTGGGGTCTCGGCGCCAAATACATCGGCCCGGTCGTCCCGGTGCAGTTGTGGGCCGCGTACGAAAAGCACACCGACCTATTCGGCCTCGCCGTGATTTCACCTGGCGCGATCGCAGCCACCAGCTCGAAAGATCGCGGCATTCAACTAGGCGTCGGCTATACGCTAGGTGATGTCTTCTTGTTCGCCAACTGGGAACAGCTGAAGTACGAAGTCGAAGGTCTCGGTGGCGCTGCGATCGATGAATACCGGCGCAGCGCGTGGTCGATCGGGACGAAGTGGAATCTGCCGACCGGCTACATCGGCGCGCAGTACATGCAGGCGCAAGACGGAAGATGCCAACGTGTTAACGGCGCAGCCTGCGACGCCAGCGAGACCGGCGCCAAATCAGTCGGCCTGGGCTACTACCACACGCTGTCCAAACAGACGATGGCCTACGTGATGGGTCAATACATCAAGAACGATGATTTGAATTTCTACACGGTTGCCGGGGGTATCGGCGTGCCGACCAACCTCGGCGCGAATGTCTGGGCTGCAACAGTCGGTCTCAAGCACAGCTTCTAGTAGGCGATTTGGCAGGATTAACGGGCGCCGAAGGGCGCCTGTTATAAGTTGTGCATTCTGTTCCTGCTTCGCATGCGAATCCGCGTGTACCCCTCTGTTGCATCGCAGCTTTCGACTCGGCTGACTCACTGTTGCAAAAACACAACATAATTTGCCTATCTCCCAGGGTCAG